>NZ_LAYY01000101.1:42251-337378 GCF_000986785.1 Mesobacillus campisalis
CCTTGTACTTTTCATAAAATTTGGCCGGAGACATACGCCCCAGACTGCCATGGTATCTTCTCTCATTGTAGAACTCCATGTACTCATCAATGCGGTAATATGCCTCTTCAAAATATTCGAATGTGAAACGCCTGAAGAGATCACGTTCCAGGTTGCTGTGGAACGACTCGATAAATGCATTATAATTAGGTGACCTAGGAGGAATCCTCTCGTGAAAGATTTTATTCTCTTCGCAGAATTCACCAAAGTGGTTACTTACGAACTGAGGGCCGTTATCGGTACGAAGGACGATACAGTGCCCATCCTGCTCCTCTGGGGCCTTCAGACCTCTCCTGATAATGGCCTCCTTAAGCATTCCGGTTATGTCCTTCGCCTGGCATTTAGAGCCTCTGTAATAACCTACAATACGCCTATCAAACACATCGATGGCGCTTGCGATAAAGAAAAACCTTCGGCTTCCTTCAATTGACCCATATTTAATATCCAGTTGCCAATGCTGGTTCGGAGCTGTGACTAGTCGATTCCTGACAAGACGTCTGGGATACTTCGGGCTGCCTGTCCGGTGGGGAAGGAGAATTCCCAATTTGCCACATAGTCTAGCCACCTTTTTGTGGTTGATTCTAAGTTTGTGATGCTCCCTCAGATATTCTGTAAGATTCTTAACGCCGTAAGTCGCCCCATCTCCCTCAATCGCCTCCATGAGGAACTCCTCTATCTGTTCGTCTGAGATAATAATTCCTGCTTCAGTTACTGAGTAACCTGGGATTGGACGGCCCCTTTTTCCCTTGGTTACGATCTCTTCGTCGCTCCCCGCATGATAATAATATAAAGACCGATTTACTCCAGCTGCCTCTGCCAATTTAGTAATCGCAAACCCCTCCTCTGCCCATAACCTTATCTCTTCAAGGACCGTCAGGGCCGGGATTGGCTTTTTTTTAATAAATTCCTAAGCATAGCGACTTCAAGTTCTTTTTCACCAAGCAGTTTCATTGCCTGTTCGTATTTCGCCTTTAACTCTTCTTTCGTAGGTTCTATAGATAGTACCGCTGAGGCAGGGTCCTCCATCTGTCCTCTTACTTCATCTTCATATTCCTGAATCCACCTATTAAGAGTAGTACGATCGATACCTGCATGACGGGCAATAGAGGAATAATTCCCCGACTCAAGAGCTAGTCTGACATAGTTTTTTTTGACTTCCTCAAGAGCTGGTATTTTTCTGTTTGCCATTCTTCTCTCCCCCTAACTTCTTTTGATTTTCTTGACCCTAGTGTACTGTTTCTCTCAAGTAGGTGTCCAAAAGAATTAGGGGGTCGTAGAGAAAAAGTTCGTAATTGCATCAATTATCCCAAGGATTGCCTCAAATATTTGAATGATTGCATCAATAATTTTGTTTATTTGAAAAACCTGTGTCCAAAATGTGACATCATCACCCATCCTTCCAAATCATGCATGCGTCACCACACCTATAAAATAACCTCCGTCCCAATTCCAAACACCCTATCATAAAAAAACGCCACCTTTCATACAGTTTAATGACATAGTGATTTTATGCTCATGCTCATGAAATGAAAGGAGGAGACGCTTTGTCTATGGGTAATCCATCATGCCTGCGATTTTCCCTTGAGGAGTCGGTGTGGTTCCAAAGAGGACAGGAAGTCGCAGAGCTTTTATCCATTTCGCTCGACCCCGACATAACCATCCAGGAAAATGACCAATATGTGACGATTAAAGGTTCGCTTGTGCTTTCAGGCGAGTATAAATGCGCTGAACAGGACGGAGAAGGAGCAGGGGATCCGTTCGCAGCTGTAAGGCTGGTGCATTCTGTCACCGAAAGGGAAGAAGGCAGCCTGGAGTTTTCCCATCGGTTCCCTGTTGATATCACCATACCGCAAAACCGGATAGAGAGCATTTATGATATTGATATTACAGTTGAATCGTTTGACTATGATTTCCCTGAACGCGGCAGCCTGAAGCTTTCGGCAGAGCTGGCAATCACTGGGTTGTACGGCGATCAGCAGCATGGCGGCGAAGATGAGGCTGAAGAAGCGGAAGCCGTTGAGGAAGACAGAGAAGAGGAAGAGCATGAACAGGTGGACCTTGAGCCGCTCTACAGGGAGAGGGAAGAAGAAGACATACCTGAATATGCATCATTTGCCTTCAGTCCGCAGGAAGAGTCGCCTGCCATTCATTCCGGGGAAGAAGTGGATCCCCTTTATCAGCCTTTTAGCGCCGAAGCGAAGAAAGAGCCGGAAGCGCAGCCCGGGAAGGAAGAAAAACCGGAACCTGTCTTTGCACGCAATGCAACTCCTGTTCCAGAACCAGTGAAGAAGGAGCCGGAAAAAGAGCTTGCCTTTCAAAGGAAGGAACCTGAGCTGGAAGTGGAGTCTCCAACGGTGGCGGCTCCAATAGAAGTGACTCAGCCGGCTGCCGAAGCTGTCCAAGAATCACCGGAATCGCCGGCAGAGCCTGCCCAGGAAGTTGAAAAGAAGATGATTATCAATGAAAAGGCGCAGCAGAGTGAAGAGGAAAGCTCGAGTTCCTCCGAGGAAGAAGCAAATGTAAAAGGAAAGAAGGCCAACAAGAAAAAAGGCCTCTCGATTGCCGAGTTCCTTGCGCGCAAGGAGGATGCCCAGGTAGCAAAGATCCGGGTCTGCATTGTTCAACAGGAAGATACACTGCAGAGGATTGCCGAACGCTATGAAGTCAGCGTCCAGCAGCTGCTGAATATCAACCACCTTGGAATCGACCAGGAAGTCTCGGAAGGGCAAGTGCTCTATGTGCCGGCAGCGGTGCATGCGAAAGGGAGCAGCTGAATTTAAAAACGGAACCCAAAGATGGAGCAGGTTATTTTAACCTGCTCGCCTCTTTTACCCCGCCCCCCAAGCGGCGGACCGTGTTCCGCCTTTTGAAGAAGGAGGCTCCCAGGATGTGAAAGTGAGTGAATAACATGGATCAGCCCAATGTGCTGCCAGAGGTCAAACACATTCTAAGGAATTATGCCTTAGACCCTTATTTTGTCGAGGATTTTGGCAAAGTCAAAAAAGTGTATGCAAAGTCAGGCACGTATGCGCTAAAGCAAATTGACCCTCACCATGGGATGGATTTCATCCGCCATATCCAATTCTTGTACCATAAGGGATATAACCGGATTGTTCCCGTCTATCCTGCCTCCGATGGCCGGTATGCCATATACGAAATGAATTCTTTATATTATTTAATGCCCTGGCTAGCCAATGAGGAAAAGGAGAACAGGGAAGAGCGTCCGCTTCAGCTGTTCCGCGAACTTGCGCGGCTGCATGCCTTATCGGCAAGGGAGCTGGATATCAGCCTCGAAGCCCGCGAAGAGCATTATGAAAAAACGCTGAAACAATGGGAAAAGGATGAGGAGTTTCTCGAAGGTTTTATCGAAAGCTGCGAGCAGGCATGGTATATGTCGCCTTTCCAGCTCCTTTTTTGCCTTTACTACAACAGCATCCGGCAGGCGATGGGTTTTGCGAGGGAAAAACTTAAAAGCTGGAAGGAGCAGACCAAGGACCAGAAAAAAGCGCGGATGGTCCTGCTGCACGGCAAGGTTTCAACCGAGCATTTCCTTTATGATGACAAAGGCTATGGCTATTTCATCAATTTTGAAGACACAAGGCTGGGTTCGCCGATACAGGACCTGCTGCCATTTATGTCCCGTTTTCTGAAGACGCGCCCGAAACAGTCGGAAGAATGTGTGGCATGGATCAACAATTATTTTAAGTACTTTCCGTTAAAGGAGGAAGAAAGACTGCTGTTTCTCGGCTATCTGGCCTACCCGGCCGGAATGTTGCAGACAGCGGAAAGCTATCTTATGCAGAAGACCAAGGTGGATGAACGCAAATATGTGCAAAGGCTGCAGCGGCATTACTGGCATCTGAAGAATACCGAGTATGTCGCCATGAGGCTCGAGGAAATGGAACGTCAGAAAGCCCAGGCAAGAGCCGAGGCCCAAAGGAAAGCGGAACAGGAAAGAGCCCAGAGCTGACAGTCGCCTGGGCTTCTTTAAATCATTTCAAAATGGATGGCCAAGGAGAGTAGGATGAGGATGGCTAGCAGCAAAACATCAAAGGTCGTCGGAAAAAAGATCGTCCGGATTCCCTGGAACACGCAGAAAGGAATCGCAAACTGCGCGCAAACACTACGTACATTCCGCAGCCAGCGCGGATAGGTGTAAGGGTTATATCGTTTTCTTGACATGCAAAGCTCCTCCCCCGGTGCTTTTTTTTATACTATGATTATTTGGGCGGAAACGTGCCTAGGAAAGGTAATCCTTATATTTGAAAAATCATATTGAAGAAAAATAGGAAAAATGGAATAATTAAAAAAGTCTCATATAAATGGAAAATCCTGTACAATTAAAAATTGAAAGGAAAACTTGCTTGTTTGAAGGGGTTTGGGGGAGAAATCAATATGTTCTGGTTTTTAATTCTTTTTCCGCTGTTAATTTATCCTTGGGGATACGACCCGTACTACACGTTGCCCAAGGTTGGCTATCTGCAGGTATTTGTTCTAATGTCATGGTTATACATAATAATAAAGAGAAAATATAAAAATCTTGCATTAACGAAATCAGAATTCAAAATTGAAGCGATAATTATTTGCTTTATAAGTTTGATTTGCTTATCAACATTATTTTCAGTTGATCCCCAAACGGCACTGTATGGTACTAAAAATCGTTATGAGGGTCTTTTAACTTTATTTTCGTATTGCAGCGTCTTACTGTTTTCGTACCGGTTTATTGGCACAGAAAGATTACATAAAGCGATGGTAGGACTGGGTTTAATCTCTGTTGTGGTTTCTGGTTACGGTATATTGCAATTCTTTTCAATAGATCTTCTTCCGCGGAATAGCGGGAAAATGGTTTACGACCGAAGTTACTCATTTTTTGATAATCCTAATTTTTTTGGTTCTTATCTTGTGCTGCTAATTATGGTAACAGTAACACTATATTTAACCTCAAAAAAGCATATGCACACAACTGGATATCTAGTGATAATTTGGATAAACTTTCTGGCTTTGATTTATTCGGGTACCAGGAGCGGTTGGGTAGGAATGCTTTGTGGTATATTGCTATTCTCCCTCTTAGGTATCTTAAAAAGAAACCATCTATGGAAAAAATGGGGAATTTTATTAATTACTCTCGCCATAACAATTCTTGTCGTTAATGTAAATGAAAAGGGCAGGTTAACTGATCGAGCCAGCACAGTGTTTTCTGATTCTTATAACATCCTGACTAATCAAAGCACAGGGAGGGAAGGGTCGAATCGCTTTTTTATTTGGGAAAAATCAATGCCTTTACTGAAAGAAAATTTTTGGTTAGGTTCCGGACCCGATACCTTTGCTTTGGTGTTTCCAGAAGATGAAGAAAAAAAACAAATGTTTGGAGATGTGATTGTAGATAAGGCGCATAATGAATATTTACAAATGGGTGTGACAATTGGTTTCCCTGGACTTTTAACTTATTTATTTTTAATAGTGTTTGTCTTAAGGAAATCTCTCCAAGCGATTAGAGATGCAGATGAAAAAGACAAGCTAGTTATTATAGGACTGTTATCAACTATTGCTGGGTATCTTGTGCAGGCATTCTTTAATATAAGTGTCGCACCGGTAGCACCAATATTTTGGGCCATACTGGGGATTACCCTGGCTAAGTCCGAGCAGCAGATAAACAAGCCAAAAGGTGATACAATTAATATAGACCCCTTAGCTTCGGAAAATAGGAACATAAGCGCTTAGCACAAACATTTTTAAAGAGAACGGCATAAGGTATAAATAATAAAAAAATGGTTATCATTATTGACGTCTAAGTCTTTTTTTGGTTAGTATATACAATATAGTTTAATTAAGTTAAGTGTAGACAGGGAAGAGTACGAATACACTCTGCTTCAAAGAGAGGGAAGCCCATTGGCTGAAAGGCATCCCAGGCAGACAGTCGGAAGGTCGCCCTCGAGCTTCTTCGGTGAACGGAATGCCCATTAGCCGAGGACGGAGAAAATCCGTTATCCTGTTTAAGAGCCAGCCTCTCATTTCCTGCGGCTGGAAAAAAGGTGGTACCGCGAATCGCACTCCATTCGTCCTTTTAGAGACGAATGGAGTTTTTTATTTTTTAAAAAAGTGTGTGCGAGGACAGTTGAACAACTGTCCAGCTCCAGCGCCTAGCCCCTAGAGTCGCTTCGGCCCAGCTGTTGAAGTCAAAGAACGACTTCATCAGCTGGCCCTGCGCTTGTCGGGGCTGGGCAAGGCGCTTACGCTTTTCTAAGGAGGAGTAACCATGGAAGAAAATTTATCGATGCCTACGAAATATGATCCCTCATCGATTGAACAGGGACGCTACGACTGGTGGCTGCAGGGCAAATTCTTTGAAGCGAAGGATGATGCGGAAAAACAGCCTTATACCATCGTCATCCCGCCGCCAAACGTAACCGGAAAGCTGCACCTTGGCCACGCCTGGGACACGACGCTTCAGGATATCCTGACACGCATGAAGCGGATGCAAGGCTATGATGTTCTCTGGCTCCCGGGAATGGACCATGCCGGAATCGCCACACAGGCAAAGGTTGAAGCAAAGCTGCGTGAAGAAGGCAAAAGCCGCTATGACCTTGGACGCGAAAAATTCCTTGAGGAAACATGGAAGTGGAAGGAAGAGTATGCCCAGCATATCCGCCAGCAATGGTCAAAGCTAGGTCTTGGACTCGATTACAGCCGCGAGCGCTTCACGCTTGATGAAGGCCTTTCAAAGGCTGTCCGCGAAGTATTTGTCTCCTTGTATAAAAAGGATCTTATTTACCGCGGCGAATACATCATCAACTGGGACCCGTCCACAAAAACCGCTCTATCCGATATCGAGGTTATCTACAAGGATGTACAGGGCGCATTCTATCATATGAGGTACCCGCTTGCGGACGGCTCCGGCCATATTGAAGTTGCCACAACCCGTCCGGAAACGATGCTTGGCGATACAGCGGTTGCGGTTCATCCGGAAGATGAGCGCTATAAGCATCTGATTGGCAAGACCGTCATCCTGCCGATTGTCGGCCGCGAAATTCCGATTGTCGGCGACGATTATGTGGATATGGAATTCGGATCAGGCGCGGTGAAAATCACTCCGGCTCATGACCCGAACGATTTTGAAATCGGCAACCGCCACAACCTTGAGCGGGTACTTGTCATGAACGAAGATGGCAGCATGAACGCAAGAGCCGGCAAGTACCAGGGCATGGACCGTTTCGAGTGCCGCAAGCAAATCGTCAAGGACCTGCAGGAACAGGATGTCCTGTTTAAAATCGAAGAGCATATGCACTCTGTCGGCCATTCCGAGCGCAGCGGCGCCGTTGTTGAGCCATACCTGTCCACGCAGTGGTTCGTGAAAATGCAGCCGCTCGCAGATGAAGCGATCGCACTTCAGCAGAAGGAAAACAAAGTCAACTTTGTTCCTGACCGTTTCGAAAAGACCTATTTGCACTGGATGGAAAACATCCGTGACTGGTGCATCTCCAGACAGCTTTGGTGGGGGCACCGCATCCCGGCCTGGTACCACAAGGAAACAGGCGAGGTGTATGTTGGACACGAAGCACCGGAGGATATTGAAAACTGGGAGCAGGACAAGGATGTACTGGATACTTGGTTCAGCTCGGCGCTCTGGCCATTCTCGACCATGGGCTGGCCTGACAGCGAGTCCTCTGATTTCAAGCGCTATTACCCAACAGCTGCGCTTGTAACTGGCTATGACATCATCTTCTTCTGGGTATCCCGGATGATCTTCCAGGGGCTTGAGTTCACAGGAGAGCGTCCGTTCAAGGATGTCCTCATTCACGGCCTTGTCCGTGATGCCGAAGGCCGCAAGATGAGCAAATCGCTTGGCAATGGGGTAGACCCGATGGATGTCATCGACCAGTATGGGGCCGACTCACTCCGCTACTTCCTGTCGACCGGAAGCTCGCCAGGCCAGGACCTGCGCTTCTCGATTGAAAAAGTAGAAGCAACCTGGAACTTTGCCAATAAAATCTGGAACGCCTCCCGTTTCGCCTTGATGAACATGAATGGCCTCAAATACGAGGAAATCGACCTGACTGGTGAAAAATCGGTAGCCGACAAGTGGATTTTAACAAGACTCAATGAAACAATTGAAACAGTAACAAGGCTGTCCGACCGCTATGAGTTCGGCGAAGTCGGCCGTGTGCTGTACAACTTCATCTGGGATGATTTCTGTGACTGGTACATCGAAATGGCGAAGCTGCCATTGTACGGCGAGGACGAAGCAGCGAAGAAAACAACCCGTTCCATTCTTGCTTATGTGCTCGACAACACGATGCGCCTGCTGCATCCATTCATGCCGTTCATCACCGAAGAAATCTGGCAGAACCTGCCTCATTCCGGTGAATCGATCACAACGGCACAATGGCCGCAAGTAAATGCCGATTACACCGATGAAACAGCAGCAGCCGAAATGAAACTGCTTGTGGAAATCATTCGTTCGGTACGGAATATCCGTGCAGAGGTCAACACGCCGCTCAGCAAGAAGATCAAGATGTTCCTGAAAGCGAAGGACGACCAAGTCCTGAATACGCTTGAAAACAACCGCGGCTACCTCGAGCGGTTCTGCAATCCGGAACAGCTGGAGATGGGGCTTGATGTCGAAGCACCTGACAAGGCGATGACCGCCGTCGTAACAGGACTCGAAATCATCCTGCCGCTTGAAGGCCTGCTGAATATTGACGAAGAAATTGCCCGCCTGCAAAAAGAGCGCGAGAAGCTGATAAAAGAAGTCGAACGCGTACAGAAAAAGCTGGGCAATGAAGGCTTTGTCAAAAAGGCGCCTGAAAAGGTCATAAATGAGGAACGTGCGAAGGAAAAGGATTACAGCGAAAAACTTGCTGCCGTTGAAGCGAGGATTTCGGAGCTAAAAGGCTGAATATAGTGTAGAATAAATGAGACGAGTCCTTGTTTGGGATTCGTCTCATTCTTATGAATAAAAGTTGAGGTGCCAGCAATGTTTACAACCTACAAAGAAGCTCTTGACTGGATCCATGCCAGACTAAGGCTCGGCATCAAACCTGGATTAGCACGGATGGAATGGATGATGGAGCGCCTCGGCTCTCCGGAAAACAGCATAAAAGCTATCCATGTCGGCGGTACGAACGGCAAAGGTTCGACCGTCACCTATCTGCGCTCCATGCTGCAGGCAGAAGGATATCATGTCGGAACTTTTACTTCTCCATATATTGAACAGTTTAATGAACGAATCAGTGTCAATGGCACACCAATCAGTGATGAAGACATTCTTGAGCTGGTCAATGTCATCCGGCCATTGGCGGATGAGCTCGAAGCAACACAGCTTGGGGGACCAACTGAATTTGAAGTGATTACCGCCATGTCTTTTTATTATTTTGCCCAAAAGCATCCGGTGGACATTGTTTTGTATGAAGTAGGATTAGGCGGCCGGTTTGACTCGACGAACATCGTGAAGCCGATTGCCTCAATCATTACCAATATCGGGCTCGATCACACCAGCATCCTTGGGGAGACGCATGAAGAAATAGCCTTTGAGAAAGCGGGGATCATTAAAGAGGGCATCCCCATTTTTACGGGAGTCCGCCATCCTGGCGCCCTTAAAGTGATCAAGGAGCAGGCTGAGCAGAAGCTGGCTCCCATTTCCGTCCTCCACGAGGATTTTGCAATTGTGAATCACCAATCTGCAGCGAGGGGCGAAAGGTTTTCCCTTGATACGAAGGAAGGCTTCATCCCTGACCTTGAGATTTCCATGATAGGAAAGCATCAGACGGAAAATGCCGCCCTGGCCGTTACTGCCCTCCTGAATTTAGCCCAGACAGGCTGGATTGAAATAGGGGAAAAGAGCATCAGGGATGGATTGGCAGCGGCCTATTGGCCCGGCCGGTTTGAAATTCTGAGCGAGAAGCCGCTGGTCATCCTGGATGGGGCGCATAATGATGAAGGCATTACGGCACTTGCGGCAGAACTGGAAGAACGTTTTGCTCCAAAAGACATCCACCTGGTTTTTGCTGCCTTAAAGGATAAAAAACTCGACAAAATGATTGCGACACTTGACCAAGCGGCGAGCACAATTTCGTTTGTCAGCTTTGATTTCCCGCGTGCCGCAGCCGCCGAAGACCTGGTAAAAATCAGTACATCGACGCACAAGCTTGCGGTCGACGACTGGAAGGCATATCTGCCTGAAGAGATAAAAAGGCTAAAAGAAAATGAGCTGCTCGTGATTACAGGCTCGCTCTATTTCATATCCGAGGTAAAACCATATTTACAAGAACTTTTGAAAAATGACAAAATTCCTCTGTAACAACCATGACAAAATTTGCTACAATTGATTTATCTTGAATTGCCATTAAATTGGTTATGGAGGAGGGCAGGCTGATGAAGGTAGCTGAAAATACGAAAAAATATATTTTTCTTGTTTATATCCTGCTTGTACCGGCGGGAATGTTTCTTACCTATCAAGCCTATCCTCCCGCGTTTTCAGGCCAGTGGCTGGATTTGCTGGCCTTTTTGCTTTTAATTGCGGTCGTGGCATCCATGCCGATAACCATTAATTCGATGTACATATTCCTGATTCAGTGGGTAAGCCTTGCTGCATTTCTAAAATTCGGCTTGTTCATCGAAATGGTACTAGCCCAAATAGCGGTCATCGTCCTTCTTTTTAAGCTGAGAATTCAGAAAAGTGAATTATTCAGGCTGCCGCTGAATATGACGATGTTCTTTTTTGTCTCGCTGTTAAGCGGCGTATTTTATTATGAACTGGGAGGCCAAACCGGCCCGAGCTTTGAAACAGAAAGGCAGGCCATCTTGCTGGCAGCACTGTATGCTGTGGCAGGATATTTCCTCAACCAGGTAATTGTTTCTTTTAATCTTCGCTTTGTTTATAAGCGGCGGGAAAACTACTTCGGGAAAGACTTTTTTGTTGAGACCGTCACAACTTTGATTACCTTTCCATTAGGGTTCTTCCTCTATATGTTTTACAACCAGGTGGGGGTGATGGCGCTGTTCTTTGTCGGCCTGCCGTTTGTTTCGATATCACTTGTTCTAAAGCTCTATTACTCAACCGAAAAGGTGAACCTCTATCTTCAGAAAGCGGCTGAAATCGGCCATGAGATGGCCCAGCGTCTCCATGTCGATGATGTAACCGACTTGTTTTTTGAAAAGATTGGCGAAATGCTTCCGGTTGATTATGCCTATATTTTTGAACCGGTCAATGAACAGGAACTGGAGATGGTCCGCAGACTGGATCAATCAGGGACAAACATGATCCCGCGGATGAAAAAGCACGAGGGAATCAGCGGCTATGTGTGGGCACAGGAAGAAGCCATCTGTTATTCCTCGAGGAAAGATTGGCTGCCGTTTACCAAGGGATTCCTGCCGGAGGATGCGGAAAGCCTCCTGGCTGTTCCAATCATCCGCAACAAAAAGGTTGTAGGGGTACTCACCCTTGCATCAAGGCAAAAACGGGCATACGAAAAGTCGCAGCTGATGATTGTGGATATTCTTTGCTCCTCCTTTGCCGTGGCCGTCGAGAATGCCAAGAACTACGAACAAACAAAAATGCACAGTGAACGCTGTGCCCTGACCAATCTGTATAACTTCCGCTATTTCGACCATTTGCTGCATGAGGAGTTCGCGAAGCTGACACGCTTTGAACGAACCTCGCTGTCGCTCATCCTCCTCGATATTGACCATTTTAAAGTCGTGAACGACACCTACGGCCACCCTAGCGGAAATGAAATCCTGATTGAGCTGGCCAACAGGCTGAGGAAATTGGTTGGCGGCCAGGGAACCGTCGCCAGATTTGGCGGCGAAGAATTCGTCGTCCTCCTGCCGGATGCCGGAAAGCAAACAGCAGGCAAAATGGCCGAAATGATCCGCGAAAGCATCGCCAACTGGCCCTTCAACCTGCAGCAGTCCATTGAGCCAGGAAAGAAACAGAGCGTCCAAATAACCGCCTCCATCGGAGTGGCCACCGCTCCTGACGACGCCGACGACGCCATGTCCCTGATCCGCCATGCGGACCGTGCACTGTATGTCGGGGCGAAAAGGGCAGGGCGGAACCGGGTGGCGGAGTATGTGAAATAGCAAAAAGAGAGGGAATCAACGGATCCCTCTCTTTTAATTATAAATTACATTATTGGATACATTTTCGCCCCAGCCGATGAAAAGTTCCGGAGGGTCAAAGGTGGCGCCGCATTTTTGTTTAAGTTTTGCAGGGTCAGTGTTTGCAGTCTTAAAAACATTAGTCAAAGAGGGTATTTCCAAACCATTAACAAAAAGTTTACCTTTTATATATAATTCCCCTGAGTGCGTTAAGGTTTCGGCATGCATATCTCCCTGCACACACATTATCGTACCTGCAGCTGTTGTTGCTTTTGGAAATCTTACAGTGCCGCGGACAAAGATGGTGCTGTTTTCACCCGTACTGCTATTCCCGCTATTTCCGCTGTTTTCCAGCGTGAATTGCTGTCCTAATACCGACAAATTTCCCCCAATGTATAAATTGGAGTAGTGGATGGTCAAATTGTTCCCGAAAATGGCATCATTATTTGTTTCCAATTTGGACTGTATAAAGTTATTTACGTTGCTTTTCACTTCCAAAGAGTCAGCAAAGATTTTAACATTCTCGGCTTTATTAATATTCCCGCTTGTAGCGCCAATCGTTAACTTATGGTTTGAATAGATTAAAGTATTTTCAAGATTATTAACGTTTACTCCAAAAGCTTTATCTTCCTGAAGCAAGATCTGTGTACAGCCTGCCTTAGTACTGGTGCTTGCCAGTGCAGCAGATAAAGAGGATGGATTTAAGCACTCCGGCCTAACGTTGGATGGCTCAGTTACAATATTAAATTTAGGCGGCAAGAATGTTATATCCGGGCCTGTCCCTAACCCTTGGTTAGATATATTAATCGCCATATTCCCTGTTAAAGTAGAGATTTTCCCTTCCTCTGCCCCTTTGCTGGTAAACTTCAATAAGATTTCGTTGGTGTTGGAGTTGTATTTTATACTTTGCTTATCAATTGTAATCTCAATCGAATCATTGGGCTTTCCGTTAACTGGAATAGATTTGTATAGATTATCTCCAGATTTTATATCAGCTGTTTCTTCTAGTCCTTTTATAATTTCCATTTCCATAAGATCAGCAGCATAAGTTTTATAGTACTCTGCATCAATGGGCCTGCCAGCCGCCCTATCTGCATCAATCTTTGCTTTTACATCGTCGTACACAGTTTCTTGTTTAATCTCATAGAGGTTTTTCACCTCTGCATGATAGTACGAAATTCCTGCTTCAGCTAGGGCAACCGATTGGGAGCTTTTTTCAATTACCCGGTTCTGTTTCATGGTGCTAAAAGCTTGTCCCATAAAAGCCATGAATAAAATCATAAAAAGGACAATGGTCAACATCACCGTTAACAATGCATAACCGCCTTCATTCTTCATACTTTGCACTAATTTCCACCCGCCTTCACCCTATAAAGCATCGAGTCAATTTTTGCGCTGTTCGAACTGTTCTTCTTCTCTGAAACGATTATTTCCAGTTTTATATCTTTATCAAAAGGATCCATATTGATCACTTTACCCCCACTTGGCAAAGGCTCTTCGATAATTGAAGAAGATTTGGAATTGTATTGATAGCATAAGTTGGGATCTGAAAATGATATGTTTTGCTTGGTATCATCCATATTGGTAATTTCCAGATGGATTTCACACTGATTGTTCATTATTTTATAATACCGGGCTGTTTGATGAATGCTGGTCAGATTAGTAATAATAAGGTTTCCTTCTTGCTGAAGCCTATTTTTTGCAGATGCTTTCTGTGAATAGTTATAACCCTGAAAGAAAACACTCCAGATCAAAACACCTGCAAAAGAGAGGATGGCTAAAGTGACCATTAACTCAGTAAGTGTCAAACCTTTTTCGTTTTTTATCATTGTTCCTCTCCTCACCTGACAATGATATAGCCATAAGTTTCGGTTAATACATTGTTTCTATCACTTAAAAGTTTTATTTGAACTTCGTGTGCCTTGGACTTGCTAGTTGGTGGAGGTTCTTTCCAGATTTTAATCTCCGCTTTTGGTTCCGTAAGCTTAAACAAATAATAACCATTTTCAAACGACGCATAGCCATCTGGCCAATCCTGAGGCAGGGGATTGGTCTTTTTTAAGGCATTTAAGACCTTTTCGTCTGATTTCCATTCACTTAATAGTAGCTTTGCTGTATTCACTGCCTGAGCCTTTTCTTCATTTTGTTTATTCATCATCCCCATTTGCGGAAAAATGTTCATAACTGAAACAAGGATGATAGACAGTATCGCGATTGCTGCTAATACTTCTACCAATGTAACTCCTTCTTCATTTCGAACCGCTTTCATCTATCTTCCAGTCCTTTCGGGTCATTCATCTATTTTCTAAATCTATCATATCATTTGTCAAAAAAATAAGAAGATAGAAATAGGGAAAAAGTTGGGTATAAATTCAAATTTGAGGTATGTTTACATTTACTTCCATATTAAATTTTCTTTAAAAACATATTTCAATATTATACAATGGGAAAGAAGGAAGATGTCGTTAATTGTAGAAAATAATTGAAACTGAGTAAAATAGAGAGATTTTTGTTAGGGGTGTAGGAGTGGAAAATGTACTGTTTGCCGGCATTGCCATGGTCATTCTTGTTCCGGTTATTTATTTTTTGCCGCTTGGCTTTTCGTTACGAGGGAAGGTCTATATTGTTACAGCGTCCCTTTTAATCGCAGCTGTCGGGTTGCTCGCCGCTTCAATCATGCCTTTATGGCAAACTTTCTTAATTGAAGTCCTGTTGATAGGCTTTACGGCCTATTTCCTATTCAAGAGAATAGAATCCATTTTGCAAGCTCCAGATGATATGGAGCAGGAAACCTATCAGCAATTGGAAGAATCGAGATTTGAAAGCTTGAATGATACCTATAATCATATTGCCCTTTCTGAAAACTGGGCAAGCGAATTAGTTGAAGAAGAGCCGGGATTGCTTAAAAAAGCAATGAGGCAGGCAGGCGAACCAAAGTTCAGCATCCTGATTGGAAATCAGAAAGAAAACACCGCCCGCCAGACAGATGACATGCCAATGAATGCTTTTGCAGAGGTGGCTGCGAGTAAAGAGGAAGCTTCAATCGAAGTTGTATCACAAGAGACCGAAAACAACACTGATGGAGACCCTGAAGATCTGTCCCATGAGTTCCTGGTCGATAATGAAACTGAAATAGAGCAGGAAACTATAGAGTCAGAAGCACTGCAGCAGGTCGATCATGGTAGCACGCATAATAACGTTCAATATATTGAACAAAAGACTGAAACAGAAAGTTCTTATCTGGCTGAGATGGAAGATTTGCTTATCATTGAAGATGAGGATCTGCTACAAGCATCTCCTGTACTTCAGGAAGACTCTGAGGACCTTGAAGGATTGGATTTTGGTGACGAAATCGCGGAATCTCATATAGAACAACCAACACCAAGCTTAAGCGACTATGCTTCGGACGAACTGCCTGAACTTGAATTTGATGACATTCCTCTGGAGAAAGAGACGCCGGAATCGCAGTTGGATGAAGAATTCTGGAGCTCATTGCTTGAAGAAGATGAGCTGGAAGTTCTGGATGAAAAGAAAGAATACTCGAGTGTGAAATAAAAGGCTTAATAACAATTACCCTTAATAAACGGATGCCGCCATGTGCGCTTAAACGGGAGGAAACAGACAACATGAAACAGCAAGGAATAAAACTATTTATCGTGCTATTAATAAGTACGTTATTTATTTATAGTTTCTCCCATTTTGGCGCTATGGCGTACAGTGCAATGTCTAAAGAAGGCGACCTGTTCCTCGAGGGTACGACCATCGGTGGAGTAAACGTTGCAGGCAAATCAAAGGCTGAAGCGCAGCCCCTTGTAGCAGAACGGGTGCAGCAGTGGCAGGCCGAAACAGTTTTTGAACTTCAATATAAAGAAAAAACAATAACGGTAAATACCGAGTTTCTTAGCTTTAACGTTGTTGAATCGGTAGAAGCGGCGCAAAACGGACAACCCAATGGAGCAGCTGTATCCATTGAGACGCAGGGATTAAAAGGAGCGCTTTCTCAGCTCTCTCCTGACCTGATCCTTGAGGAAGCTGAATTGAATGTGCTGCATCAGGAAGTGTTGAATTATGGGAGGAATCTTGCCGCTGGAAATCATCGCATTTCAGTGGAAAAACTTCTTGCTGGTGAAAATAAGGCCGATGATGTGATAAGTGAAACCACGCTGCAGCTTGATGACGTGAGCGTTGCGATGATGGACTGGGTTGAAGGGTTGTCGCCGATTGCCATTCCGGCCAATTCACAGGTTTCCTTCCTGAAGACCATTGAGGATGAAAAGCTGACGTCCATGCCATCAGGAACAATGAGCATGATTGCTGCAGGCATCTATCAAACGATTTTGCCCACCAATTTTGACATTATCGAACGCCATATTGGCCAGGCTTTGCCAGAGTACATTCCTTTAGGGTTTGAAGCGAAGGTGAATGCTGAGCATAACCTTGATTTCGTTTTTGCCAACCCGAATGAATCGGATTATTACCTGCAGCTTCATTGGTCATATCCAACCTTGATCCTTCAACTGATAGGGAGTCCTCTATTATACACATACGAGATTGAAGAAAGCGGAAAGCAGAGCTTTAAGCCTAAAACTGTCATCCAATACAGCCCTCAGCTTCTTCCAGGACAAAAAGCTGTCAAAGAACCTGGGAAGAAGGGTACCCTGGTCAAAATGCTCCGGAAAGTTTATGGCGAAAAAGGTGAATTCCTAAGGGAAGAAGTAATCTCAGAAGACTATTATCCGCCTGTTGAGAGAATTGAAGTCCATGGACTGAAGGGCTCAGAGGGCGGCGATGCTCCTGGCGCAAAAGCTGACGAAGAAACAGCTGATCCTGGAACAGAAACAGCTGAAACGGAAGCGGATGGCAGCACGGCATCCAAAGAAGCTGAGGAAGAAGAGATTTGGGGCAAGGAAAATGAAACCGAAAAATAATCAGGTTAAAGCGGTGATTCTGAATGAAACAAACTCGAAAACGGCTAGGTGACTTAATTGTTGAAGCAGGACTGATATCTGAAGAGCAGCTTAACGAAGCGCTCCAGGAAAAGCCGCAAAACCAAAAGCTTGGCGAGGCTTTGCTGTTGAAAGGCTATCTAACGGAACAGCAGCTGATCGAGGTGCTGGAAGCCCAGCTTGGAATACCGCATATAAGCTTGTATAACTACCCTTTCGAAGCTAATCTTTTTTCGCTTGTCCCGAGGGAAGTGGCGGCCCGTAATCTTGTGGTGCCTCTAAGAAAGGAAGCCGAAAAGCTGGTTGTCGCCATGGCCGACCCGATGGATTTCTTTGCGATTGACGATTTGCGCCTGTCGACCGGGTTTCAAATTGAAGCCGTAATAGCGACCAAGGATGACATTATCCGGGCAATCAATAAGTACTATTCCGTCGATGAGGAATTTGATGAACTGACCGAAAGTACAAGAGGGGGCGAATCTGATCAGCAGGAAAACCTGACTGACGAATCATCGCCAATTGTAAAGCTGGTCAACCAGATCCTCCTCAGTGCCGTGACCCAAAAAGCAAGCGATATCCACATCGATCCCCAGGAAACGAAAGTAGTCATCCGTTACCGGGTGGACGGGTTGCTGCGTGTAGAGCGGGCTTTGCCAAAAAATATGCAAAGCGTCCTGACTGCGAGAATTAAAATCATGTCGAACCTGGACATTACCGAGCACCGTGTGCCCCAGGATGGCCGGATCAAAATGAAGGTCGAATACTATCCGATTGACCTTCGGGTATCGACCCTTCCGACTGTATATGGCGAGAAAATCGTCATGCGGATACTTGACTTGTCCAATGCGCTTACCGAAATTGAAAAGCTGAGTTTTAACAAGGTCAATTTATCGCGCTTCATTTCACTGATTGAAAAACCTAATGGAATCGTCCTGATTACCGGGCCGACGGGTTCCGGGAAATCATCGACGCTGTATGCTGCGTTGAATAAATTGAACAGCGAAAGTGTCAATATCATCACTGTTGAAGACCCTGTGGAGTACCAGCTGGAGGGCATCAGCCAAATTCAGGTGAACGCCAATGTCGGCATGACATTCGCAGCCGGATTAAGAGCCATCCTCCGGCAAGACCCCGATATCGTCATGGTCGGGGAAATCCGTGACCGGGAAACTGCAGAGACGGCTGTCCGTGCCTCGCTTACCGGCCACCTTGTTTTGAGTACGCTGCATACCAATGACGCCATTTCTTCAATCAACCGTCTGATTGACATGGGCGTCGAGCCGTTTCTGGTGGCAACCGCCTTGACAGGGGTTGTTGCCCAGCGTCTTGTCAGGAGGGTTTGCCGCGACTGTGGGGAGGCGCATATCCCGACGGCACGGGAAGTCGATATCTTCGCCAAAAGAGGATTGAAGATTGATAGAATTCTTCGCGGAAAAGGCTGTGCCTCTTGCAATATGTCCGGCTATAAAGGCCGGATTGCGATTCAGGAGGTTGTGGTGGTCAATGATGAAATCCGCCGCCTGATCATGAACGGCGAATCTGTTTCAAAGCTGAGGCAGATTGCCGTCCAGAATAAAACCATCTTCCTGATTGATGATGGATTGTTAAAAGTAAAACAGGGCCTGACGACAACCGAAGAAGTGCTTCGTGTTGCCATTCCTGAATAAGAGGTGCAAAACGTGAAAGACAGAGTAGACAAAATACTGCGGGCAGCCTATGAACTGAAGGCATCCGATATTCATTTAACCGTTGGTGTTCCGCCGATGTTCCGGATCAATGGCGAATTAAAACGCTATGGAAAAGAAATTCTCGAGCTTGAAGATACGGAAGCAATGGGGAAAGCCGTCATTCCTGAAGCTAAATGGGACGTGTTCAAGGAGCTGGGGGAACTCGACCTATCCTATGCAGTTCCCGGGATATCCAGGTTCCGTGTGAACGTTTATACCCAGCGCGGCGCGGTTGCCCTGGCGATAAGGGTCATCTCGACAAGCATTCCTTCGATTGACGATCTGAAAATGCCAAATGTTTTAAAGCATATTGTGGAAAAGCCACAGGGACTAGTCCTTGTGACCGGCCCAACAGGCAGCGGCAAGTCGACAACGCTCGCGTCGATGATCGGTTATATGAACCATAATATGCGCAAGCATATCATCACGCTTGAAGACCCGATAGAGTATTTGCACAAGCATGGCAACAGCATCATCGACCAGCGGGAAATTGGAGCTGATACGAAAAGCTTCGCGAACGCATTGCGCGCTGCGCTACGTCAGGACCCAGACGCTATCCTTGTCGGGGAGATGCGCGACTTGGAAACGATTCAAACGGCGATTACGGCAGCGGAAACGGGTCACCTTGTATTTGGCACCCTCCATACGCAAAGCGCGCCAGCATCAGTGGAAAGGATTATCGATGTGTTCGACCCGGCACAGCAGCCGCAGGTCAGAACGCAGCTTGCCGGAGTTCTTCTGGCGATCATTTCACAGCGCTTGTTCAAAACAATCGATAATTCCGGACGCCGGGCGGCGACGGAAATTATGATTAATAATCACGCTATTGCCAACCTGATCCGGAATGATAAAATCCACCAGATTGAAACCGTCATCCAGACTTCAAGAGCCCAAGGCATGCACACACTTGAGACAAGCATCAAAGATTTGGTGCAATCCGGTGTAATTTCCAAAGAAGCCGCCGCACCATTCCTGAACGAGCAGGTGAGCTAAAATGGCACGGTTTAAATATACAGGCCGTGATAAGAAAGGAAAGAAATCCGGCACACTCAATGCCGCTTCGAAGCGGGAAGCGATGGAGAAGCTGCGAGGAGACGGGATTAGGGTAGTAGAAATCAAGGAAATCCCGGAAACACTGATGACCAAGGACCTTGATATCGGAAACCCGGTCAAGCTTCAGGACATTGTCATCTATTTGCGCCAGTTTGCCACCTTGATAAAGGCTGGGGTAACGATTGTCGATGCGACAAATATCCTGGCCATGCAGACTGACAGTAAGAAACTCGCGGCAGCTTTGAGAGATATTGAAAGCGAACTGCGCCAGGGTCATCCCTATTCCAATGCCGCCGAAAAACATAAGAAGATTTTTGAGCCAATGTTCATCAATATGGTTCGCGCGGGAGAGGCCGGCGGAAATATGGAGGAAACATTGGAGCGGCTCGCGGAGCATTTTGAGAAACAGCATAATACGAGGCAGAAGATTAAATCGGCGCTTGCGTATCCGATGGTTGTTGGGATTATTGCGGTAGCGGTTGTCATTTTTTTGCTCGTTTCCGTTGTCCCGACATTCGTGAGCATGTTTGCCGATTTTGGAGCTGATTTACCAGCGATTACTCAATTTGTTTTGAATGCCAGTGAGTTTACTCAAGCCTATTGGTGGCTGCTCATTTTATTGGCGGTTGGATTTGGAGTGGGCCTGAAGGTTTTAAATGATAACAAAAAAACCAGGTATTACATGGACCTGATTAAGCTTCGCATTCCGATTTTTGGGAAAATGCTGCAAAAAGCCGCGCTGGCCAGAATGACCCGGACACTCAGTTCGTTGTTTTCTTCCGGTGTACCGATTCTGCAGGCACTAGGGATTGTCGAAAGTGTAGTAGAAAATGATGTCATTTCACGAGTGATCCGTGCTTCCAGGGATGACCTTGCCCGCGGCCGCTCTTTGACCGGCCCGATGAAAGAACATTGGGCCTTTCCCCCCTTGACAACGCAAATGATTTCGATTGGTGAAGAAACCGGGTCTTTAGACGCAATGCTATCAAAAATTGCCGAATTCTATGAAAAAGAGGTCGACAATAGCACGGAGAGAATCAAGTCATTAATAGAGCCTTTAATGATAGTTTTCCTAGCCGGAATCGTTGGCGTCATTGTTTTGGCGATCATGGTTCCGATGTTCGATATGTTTAATCATATTGAGTAAAAAATTGTAGGATTTTGTAAAATTTATCTTTTTTACCTACTATTCTCATAGTATAATAGAACCAGAAGTTCAATATATTGAACAACTAAAAAATATCTTTTAAAGGGAGAGAAAGACATGTTTCAAAGCATTAAAAAACGTCTTAAAGATCAGCGTGGTTTGACACTGATTGAGCTTTTGGCTGTTATTGTTATTTTGGGGATTATTGCAGCGATTGCAGTGCCTTCTATTTTAGGGCTAATAGACAATTCTAAAAAAGATGCACATGTTGCTAATGCTCAGCAAATGTTAAATTCCGCAAAAATGGCTATTGCTTCGGACTCAAACTATCAAGACACTGCAGGGGCTTCAAAGTACTTAACGCTAAATGAACTAGTAAAAAAGAATTACCTAGATAAAGTTGACAGCCCTGATGCCAATAAGCCTTATTTAGATGGGGGCAATACATCAATTTCAGCTGATAGTGCTAATGTTTCTTATGTTGAAATAATTGATGGAAAAATTGTAGAAATTAAATTGATTACAGCTTCAAGAGGAATTAATGCTACTGGAACAACTGCAGACCCGGTATCACCTCAAGATTTAGTCAGGGAAAAAGTAACGCCATAAGTTTGACTACTACGGTACAGGAGTTCAGATACCTAAATGTACATTTTATATTGTATATTATTTATTTATGGGTTAATTCTCGGCTCCTTCTACAACGTAGTAGGCCTCCGAGTCCCAGCAGGAAAATCAATTGTTTTCCCTGGCTCGCACTGCCCAACCTGCGGGCACAACCTGAGAGCCTGGGAACTGATACCGGTTTTATCGTATTTTATTCAAAAGGGGAAATGCCGCGGCTGTGAGTCGCGGATTTCTCCGCTTTATGCAAGTGTTGAGTTTTTGACGGGTGTTCTGTTTGCCACGGCGCCGCTGGTGGTTGGCTGGAATGGCGAACTGATTGTTGCGCTGACACTGATTTCTCTATTTATTATAATTCTAGTATCCGATCTCGCCTATATGATTATCCCTGATAAAGTGCTGTTGTTTTTTGCAGGGATTTTTTTATTGGAACGAATTTTTCTCCCGTTAACGCCCTGGTATGATTCGCTCATTGGAGCAGCCATCGGCTTTGGTCTGCTGCTGCTAATTGCTCTTGTCAGCAAAGGCGGTATGGGCGGCGGGGATATCAAATTGTTTGCTGTAATCGGCTTTGTGGTCGGCACGAAAACGGTGCTGCTGTCCTTCTTCCTGGCAACTTTGCTGGGCGCTGTTGTCGGGCTAGCCGGCATGGCACTTGGTATGGTGAAAAGAGGCAAGCCAATTCCGTTTGGGCCGTTTATCGCGGCAGGAACTCTAGTTGCCTATTATTTTGGAAACTCTATCATTACGTTTTATCTAAATTTCTTCAGTTTATGAAGGGGGTACACCAATGGCATCAGCCCTCTTAAAATTCAAGCCCAGGCCGGTTGAGATTATCATCAATGATCATTCCATCCGCTATATCGAATTGAAAAACTCGGAAGATAAGCGGCCCCTGAAATGGGGGGAACGCTATCTGCCGCCTGGGATTGTAAGTGAAGGGAAAATTCTTGATACAAATATGCTTTCTATCATTCTCGAAGAATGCATAGATGTTTGGAAAATAAAGCGACGCAGAGTCCGCTATCTTGTGCCCGATCCGTTTATTACGGTCCGTAAGGTGCCGATTCCTGCCGACGTCCATATAGATGAAATTGAAGGCTATCTTTATTTGGAAATTGGCGAAAGCGTCCATCTGCCTTTTGAAGATCCAGTTTTCGATTATGTTGTCCTGCCGCAAGAAGGGGAAAAACACGAAATCCTGCTATTCGCCGCTCATCGGGAGCATGTCATGACCTATGCGGATCTTTTCTCGAGCGTGAAGCTGAAACCTGATGCAGCCGATGTGTCCTCGCTTGCGCTTTACCGCCTGTATCACCATCTGACAGAGAATACAGATGAAAGCCTGCTCATCATCCAGTTCGATTTGGACCTTGTCAATATGAGCATTTTTGAAAACAAGATGCCATTGTTCACACGCCACCACCAGCTTCCTTTTGACCATAAGCAATGGGATACGCATGTGGCGCGTACAGGCTTTCAGCAGCTGACTTATAAAGGCGATATCGAAGAGCTGGCCGGACAGTTTGATGAGGTGACGAAAGAAATCAATATGATGATTGATTTTTACCAGTTTTCCCTGAACCAAGGGAAAAATGAACTGTCGAAAATCCTCCTGACCGGGGACCATCCTATGCTGAACAGCATTTTGAAAGAATTGGAAAAGCGTTTCGAAATACCTGTTGAATTGCTTGATTCCAGCTCCCTGAACACAGAAAAAAACAGACCATTGCCAGCCTCGCATCATCTAGCTTTGGGACTTGCGTTAAAAGAGGTGTAAGCTATGCTCGTTGATATTAACCTGCTGCCAAAAAAAGAACAGAAAAACATAAAAATCATCATCATTCTTCTGGCTGCCCTCCTGTTGGTTTCGCTGGCAGGATTTTTTCTACTTTGGCAGGGAAAAAGTTATAACCAGCAAATAGCTTCTCTTGATGAGCAAATCACCACAACTCAGCAGCTGGCGGAGATTGAGCAGGAAAAGGTGCTGGCTGTGCAGACTTCAAACTCTGTCGCTGTCCTGGAATCGGCCGTCAATTGGGCCAGTGAGGACCCGCTCAAAACGGTTCCTGTAATTAAACATGTGACAAGTCTTTTGCCGAAGCGCGGCTTCATCCAAAATATCTCATATAGTGAAAGTGGGACTGTGAGCCTGACAGTTCAATTTGATACTAGCCGTGATGCCGCCTACTATTTGAAAACGCTCTTGAACTCCGAGTGGTTCTCCGAGGTGACACTGGGCTCCGTTGCATCTGCCGAACTCGAAAGTGCCTCTGGTGGAGCAGAAGGTGAAGCAGGGACAGAAGAAAACTCTGAAACCCCAGCTGAAGAAATAGATGCACAAGCTGAGGATGAAAATAGTGAAGAACCAAACACAGAAGGACAGACTGAAAGCGAAGCAGTCGAAAAGGATGCAGAAGAAACTCCTAAGGCAGTAAAAGAAAAAAACAAGGAATTGCTGCCCCGCTATATCGGCACATATCAGCTGCAGCTGCACCGCGAGTATATCAATGGCCAGCAAAAGGAAAAAAGTTCTATAGCCTCTTCTGAAGGAGGAAATCCATCATGAACCTGAGACTGGAAAAAAAGGAACTGATGATTCTTTTGTCCGCTGTTATTTTAGTAGGATTAGTGTATCTTGCTGGCTACTATCTATATTTAAGCCCGAAAAAGGCCGAGCTGGGCAATAAAGAGGTTCAGCTGAAAACCGAAGAGGACTTGCTCGCTGCGATCCAGACAAAAGTGGCGGGAGTCAGCGCCCCGTCTGCTGAAAGTGTGGCAGAATTGCAGAAAAAAGTCCCGGTCAAGCAGCAGCTTGAACAGTTGATCCTCGACCTGAATAAAGCCGAAGTTGTATCTGACAGCTTTATCACGAGCATGGGTTTTTCTGAGGGAGATGTTACACCGCGTACGGATGAAAATGCCGAGGTGCCTGCAGAAGGCGGGGAGCCGGCGGCCGAGGGAGAAGCAGCAACCGAAAATGCTGCGGGAACTGAAGGAACTGAAGGAACAGAAGAAACAGAAGGAGCGGATACAGGGGGAGACGCAGAACAGCCACAGCCTGTTCCTCTTCCGGAGGGCATTAAAAAGCTTAATGTGTCCATTGCTGTTAAATCACCCGGCTATAAAGAGCTGATGAAATTTCTCGAAGCGCTTGAGAGCCTGAACCGCAGGGTTGTCATTGAAAGTGTCGCCTTTTCCGGCGGTGCCGAGCTGACCAGCCTGGATACGGAGAAGGAAGAAATGTCCTACTCCTTGACGCTTGCCGCCTTTTATATGCCTGAGCTGGAAGACCTTCAGGACGAGCTGCCTGAGCTTGAGGTGCCGGCTCCAGGGAATAAGGTTAACCCATTTGCGACCTCGGCTGATCTAATGGAAAAATCTGTGGCAGATTAAAGTATTAAGCACTTTGCATTGTCCAGCTCCAGGCGCCAGAGACTAGTGTACTTCGCCCGCCTCCCTACGATAAGTCAACATCGAGTCGCTATCGCTCTTCGTGTTTCCTTTATCTCAGTCGGCGTGCTCCAGTCCATACGTCGCTAAACGGGCGCCTTCCGCTTTTCTATTAAAAAATTTGACGAAATCCTTCCTGGACAAGACGACAAAAGTCTTGTTCTTTTTTTTTGCGCATATGATAGGATGGAACAAATTTATGCGCCGACTTAGGGGGGACTACATTTGGACAAGCAAAGAAGTATTACAATCAAAATCAACGGCAAGGATCGCCCGTACAAAAAGGACCAGGCCGACCAGGATAAAAACGCCAAAAACCATGCAGAGGATGTTTCCAAGCCTAAAATAACAAGCTGGAACGAACTGGCCGCTAGCAAGGAACCTGCTGAAGAGGTCTTTGAGTGGATCTTGCCCGAGCCTTCAGAAAAGGAAGAAGCAAGTCAATACCCAGTCTCCAAGGCGCCGAAAAAGCCTAAGCAAACAGGCGTCCGTCTGCCTGCCATCAATAAGGGCGGCAAATTCAATGGTGTGCTGCCGCGGGTTGTCATGACTATTCTCGTCGCTGTTGTTCTTGGAGTGGGCTTTGGCTTGATTGTTTTAAACACGGTAAGGTCAGGTCCTGTACAGGAAGCTTCTTCTGTTGTGAAGCAGCCGGCCCAGACAGCCAAGCCACCAGCAGGAGCAAGTACCGCAAGTGTGGAGTTGCCGGCCATTTCGGCGTTCGTTGTCCAGGGCGGCGTTTGGTCCACACCGGAGTCAGCTGAGGCATCGGTCAAGGATTTGGAAGGAAAAGGGTTTAATGCGATTAGTGTGCCGTCCAATGGCAAATACGCCGTCCTTTTGGCGGCAGCGGGATCGCTTGATGAAGCGAAAGCGATCGGCAGCGAACTGCAAAGCAGGGGAGCCGAAGTGTATTCCCGTGCGCATGAGATTCCACCAGGATCCATTGACAACCTTTCCAAGGAAGAAAGCGAAGTTTTGAAGCTCGCGCCTGAACTTTTTCAGACACTCGTAAGGAGTACAGGAGATGCCGATGCTATCAAAAAAGCGGAAGACCAGCTCAAACTTCTGCAAGCTGCACAAGAAAACAACATCAATAACAAGGACATCCTCGCGGTGAAAAAACACCTTGAGCAAGGAGCATCCGCCTTTCTAGCCTACCAAACTTCCAAATCGGAAAATGATAGAAACAAGCTTCAAAAAGAGAACCTCGCTTTTCTCGCATCCTGGCCGTCCCTTGGGAATTAACTCGAAAGTCGGAAATGAGTCTTCTTTCCTATCATGAATATTTTCTGGGAAATACAACAAAATAACAGGGTCTGTCGTAAGGTTCGACAGGCCTTGAAGTTTTTTGTCACACTGACCCTGCTAATGATTGTGGGATGGCAGGAACTCTGTTACGATAAATCTGTATCTCCCTAAAAAGTGAAATGTATGAAAGGTGATTCTATGCAGCAGCTTATTTTAGCCTCATCCTCTCCACGACGAAAAGAACTTCTTGAAAATCTCCACTTGCAGTTTGAAATTTCCAGCAGCAATGTAGACGAAAGCTTCAGCCCCGATTTGTCGCCTTCAGAGGCCGTCATGGAATTGGCAGCACGGAAAGCCAGATTTGTGGCCGAAAAGCACCAGGATGCTTTTGTGATCGGCTCCGACACGGTTGTCGTGCTGGACGGTGATATCCTCGGAAAGCCGGAAAGCAGCGAAGAAGCGTATGAAATGCTGAATAGGCTTTCCGGAAAGACGCATTCTGTCTACACAGGTGTAGCCATCATCGCTCCTGACAGCGAAAAGCTATTTTATGAAAAAACGGATGTGACATTCTGGGAGCTGTCCCATGAAGAAATCCAGACCTACATCCAAAGCGGAGAACCGTTTGACAAGGCGGGAGGCTACGGAATCCAGCGGTTTGGCAGCTTTCTCGTCCAAAAAATCTCAGGCGATTATTTTACAGTGGTCGGCCTTCCTGTTTCAAGGACGGTGCGGGAACTGAAGAATATTGGCTATGTTCTTCCGTATTGATCACGCATGTTTCTTCTATAGAAAGCTCCCTTTTGCACAGAAATAGGGAGGAAATGACTTGCCAAACAGTTCCATTATGATAAAAGATTATCCGCAAAACGAGCGGCCGCGGGAACGGTTCATCCAGAACGGTCCGCAAAGCCTGTCCAACCATGAATTGCTCGCCCTCATCCTTGGCACTGGCACAAGGGAGGAATCAGTGCTCCAGCTTGCCAACCGTCTGCTCGCCGAATTCGAGGGGCTCCGGCTTTTAAAGGATGCCACTCTTGAAGAGCTGACGGCGATCAAAGGGATTGGCAAGGCGAAAGCTATCCATCTGCTAGCAGCGGTAGAGATTGGCAGAAGGCTTGCCGGGCACACGCATGATGACCGCTATGTGATCCGCTCTCCCGAAGATGGAGCGAATTACCTGATGAATGACATGAGGTTCCTGTCACAGGAGCATTTTGTCTGCCTCTACCTCAACACTAAAAACCAGATCATCCATCGCCAGACCATCTTTATTGGCAGCCTCAATGCCAGCATCGTGCATCCGAGGGAGGTCTATAAGGAAGCAATCCGCCGCTCGGCCGCTTCCATTATATGCGCACATAACCATCCTTCCGGAGATGCTTCGCCAAGCCGGGAAGACATCGAAGTGACCAGGAGGCTCGTTGAATGCGGAAAAATGATAGGCATCGATTTGCTAGACCACCTGATCATCGGCGATAATAAATATGTAAGCTTGAAAGAAAAAGGCTATGTTTGATACTAGGATTTTGGTTGCTGTTAGGATATAATATATCTTACGGTTTTTGCGGGCTAGGCATCTGCAGGACCAATCAGCATAATAATAGACATCGCTGTGAACATAGATACCGTTTATAAAAGCATTTTTTGTTTAAGAAAGGGAGATACAACCATGCTAGGAATTGGGACAAGAGACCTGGGAATTGACTTGGGGACTGCAAACACGCTTATTTTTGTAAAAGGAAAAGGAATCGTTCTGAGGGAGCCTTCTGTTGTGGCTTTCCAGACCGACACCAAATCGATTGTCGCTGTCGGAAATGACGCCAAGAACATGATCGGCCGTACTCCGGGGAATGTTGTGGCGCTCCGTCCGATGAAGGACGGCGTAATTGCCGACTATGAAACAACCGAAACGATGATGAAGTATTATATTAAGCAAGCGACAAAGAACAAAGGCTTTTTCTCAGGCAAGCCGTATGTCATGGTATGCGTGCCATCCGGGATTACGGCGGTTGAAGAGCGTGCAGTCATCGATGCGACCCGCCAGGCCGGCGCCCGTGACGCTTTTACGATTGAAGAGCCGTTTGCAGCTGCGATTGGCGCCAACCTGCCAGTTTGGGAGCCAACCGGAAGCATGGTTGTCGACATTGGCGGCGGAACAACGGAAGTAGCGATCATTTCCCTTGGAGGAATTGTGACATCCCAGTCCATCCGCATTGCCGGTGACGATATGGATGATGCCATCATCAACTATATCCGTAAAAACTACAATCTTATGATCGGGGAGCGTACAGCGGAAGCGATCAAGATGGAAATCGGTGCCGCTGGAAATCCTGAAGGCATTGAGAATATGGAAATCCGCGGACGCGACTTGCTGACCGGACTGCCAAAAACAATCGAAATCACCGCAGAGGAGATTTCAGGTGCCTTACATGATACGGTGTATGCGATCGTCGACGCAGTCAAATTGACGCTTGAAAACACACCGCCTGAGCTGGCGGCTGATATTATGGACCGCGGCATTGTGCTTACAGGAGGCGGAGCTTTGCTGCGCAACCTTGACAAGGTGATTGCCGAAGAAACAAAAATGCCTGTCCTGATTGCCGAAGATCCGCTTGACTGCGTGGCCATAGGCACCGGAAAAGCCCTTGAGCATATCGACCTGTTCAAGACGAAGGCAAAAGAATCCCGTTAAATCCAAATGCACCAACCCTGGCTAAGGCAATTTCCGTAGAGTTGAAGGAAATTGCCTTATGGCTTGCGGGCCATCGGGGTTAAAGAAGGAACATCAAACTTTTCAATATAAGAGGTGTAAAATAATCATGCCACAGTTTTTCCTTAATAAACGCCTGATTATTTTGCTTGTCAGCATTATTATCCTCGTGGCATTGATTGGGTTCTCACTCAGGGACCGGGAAGAGTTGACCTGGCCCGAGCAGTTTGTGAAAGACACAACAGGCTTGGTTCAATCCATGGTTTCCCGGCCGGCCCATTATGTTGCCGGCTTTTTTGAAAGCCTCAAAGACTTGCAAAATACATACGAAGAAAACAAAGAGTTGAAGAAACATTTGGACGATATCGCCAGGACAGAGGCGAAGCTTTACTCGCTGGAAAGGGAAAATGCCGAACTGAAGGAAATTCTTGAAATTGAGGAATCTCTCGGCGATTACGAACCGATGCAGGCTACGATCATTTCCCGCAGCCCTGACCGGCTCTGGCACGAAATGATTATAATCAATAAGGGGAAATCGCACGGCGTCGAAAAGAACATGGCTGTGATGACTTCAAGGGGGCTCATCGGGAAAGTGAAAAGCACGACTCCATTCACTTCCACGGTACAGCTGCTAAGCGCCCTTGATCCTACCAACCGGATTTCCGCTGCGGTTCAAGGCAAAGAAAAACCGCTTTACGGAACAATCGAGGGCTATGACAAGGAAAATGAATGGCTTTTGCTTAAAGGCCTTCCGATTGATGCAAAAATCAAAGAAGGGGAAAATGTGATTACTTCGGGACTCGGAGGCGTCTTCCCTGCGGACGTGCCGATCGGCAAGGTCCATGAGGTTGTGCCGGATGAATTTGGCCTCAACCAGACGGCATATGTGAAGCCTGAAGCGGACCTTTACAATATCGAGCATGTCATGATCCTTACAAGAGGCATGACCATGCCTCCTGAATCTGAAAACAATGAAGAAGCTGAGGGGGAAAACTTGTGAAGCGTTATCTAGTCCCCCTTCTTTTGGCTTTCCTGTTCGTGTTCGAGGGCCTGTTTGCCCAGCTCTGGCCGGCCGATTGGTTCAATGGCGACTATATTTTCGTGCCACGTTTTTTGATTATCGCTCTTCTGTTCCTGTCTATTTATGGCAGCATGAAGCACGGCATAATGTATGGCTTCATTTTTGGGCTGATGTTTGATATGGTCTATACCGAAATCATCGGAATCTATTTGTTTATGTTCCCTCTGGCTGTCTACATCTTTTGGAATATCATGAGATTGGTCGACACCAATATTATTGTCGTCTCGGTCGTTTCCATCATCTGTGTAGCCTTGCTCGAATCGGGTGTCTATCTGATGAATCTGTTAATCCATATTGCCAATATGGATTTTTCAAGCTTTTCCAAAATACGGCTGATTCCAACTTTAATATTGAATTTCAGCTTTATCCTGCTTTTTGCCTATCCATTCAAGCGGCAATTTGAGAAATTTGCCGATTCGCTGCGGAATGACTGATACAGCCAGGGCGGAGGAGAATGGAAAAAAATCATTCCCCCCGCCATTAAAAAAAGGAATTTGCGTGGCATATGTCGAATTTCTTTTACAGTTGAGGTGAACATCCTGTATGAATAAAACACAAAATGTGACAATAAAAGGGACTAAAGACGGACTGACGCTCCATCTCGATGATACTTGCTCGTTCGATGAATTAAAAAAAGAACTCGACCGCAAGCTGTCCAACTCGAGCCGGGTGCAGGAAGAGGATAAGCTGCTTACCGTAAAGGTCACGGTGGGAAACCGCTATCTTGATGCGAAGCAGCAGGAAGAATTGAAAGATTTGATCCGGCGGAAGCGCAACCTGATTGTCGAGGATATTGAAACGAACGTCCTCACCAGGGAAGAAGTGCAGCAGCTGAAATCGGAAAATGAGGTTGTTTCCATGGCCCGCGTCATTCGCTCCGGACAGGTTATCGAAGTGGAGGGGGATTTGCTTCTGATCGGCGATGTCAACCCTGGGGGTACGGTCAAGGCAGGAGGCAATATTTTTATCATGGGCACCCTTAAGGGGATTGCCCACGCCGGCTGCAATGGCAATGCTGAAGCGGTCATCGCTGCATCGGTGATGAAGCCTTCTCAGCTGCGGATCAGCGAGTTTATCAGCCGGTCTCCCGATCAGAACGAGGATGACGGGCGGATCATGGAATGTGCCTATGTTTCCGGCGACAGCCAGATCATTGTTGATAGATTGCAAGTGTTGATGAATAAAAGACCTAATTTGGCAAGATTTGAAGGAGGCCGCTAGAGTGGGAGAAGCAATCGTTATAACATCAGGAAAAGGCGGGGTCGGCAAGACGACGACTTCAGCCAATATAGGGACCGCCTTGGCCCTGCAAGGCAAGAGAGTCTGCCTAATTGATACAGATATCGGGCTTCGGAACCTTGACGTGGTCATGGGTCTTGAAAACCGCATCATCTACGACCTTGTGGATGTCATCCAAGGGCGGTGCAAGATCCATCAGGCCCTTGTGAAAGACAAGCGCTTCGATGACAAGCTTTATCTTCTGCCTGCTGCGCAGACGACCGACAAGAACGCCGTTGAGCCGGAGCAGATGAAAAAGCTGGTAGATGAACTGAAGCAAGACTACGATTATATCATTATCGACTGCCCGGCAGGGATTGAGCAAGGCTATAAGAATGCCGTTGCCGGTGCAGATAAAGCCATCGTCGTTACCACGCCGGAAGTATCGGCAGTGCGCGACGCCGACCGGATCATCGGGCTGATTGAAAAAGAAGAACATGTGGAGTCGCCAAAGCTGGTCATCAACCGGATCCGCAGCCACATGATGAAGAACGGCGATATGCTCGATGTGGATGAAATCACGACCCATCTTTCCATTGACCTTATCGGCATCGTCGCCGATGACGATGAAGTCATCAGGGCTTCCAACCATGGCGAGCCGATTGTCATGAACCCGAACAGCAAAGCTTCCATTGCCTACCGGAACATCGCCCGCCGCATCCTCGGCGAATCCGTTCCCCTGCAGCAACTGGATACACAAGACAAAGGAATGTTCAGCAAAATCAAACGTTTCTTTGGCGTCCGTTAAACACACAGCCCTGGAGGGAATCCGGGGCTTTTTAATTTGCCCTGTCATACTTGTCCCGTCTCCCTCATACATTTGTACAAACTGTCCAAAAGGGAATGGTGGGGAACATGGGGACAAGAGCTGATGATATCCGGAAACGAATGGCCAAGCGTAAAAGGGAAAGGGAGCGTGATGACCGGACGCTGCCGAATGCGGAAGAGCTTTACGGGTACGAACGGCTGCCGTCTTATGATGCAGGACCGGGAGACAGCATTCATCCATTGTTTAAGAAGGAAATTTTCCTGTTTAAGATTCTGGCTTCTGCCTGTCTGGTCCTGATTGTCGCGATTGTGTTCCGCAGTGAAGGTGGACGCACAGAGCCCGTAAAGCAGTTTGTAACCAAGACGATGGAAACAGAGTTCCAGTTTGCGGCTGTCTCGGATTGGTATGAAAAACAGTTTGGAAAGCCGCTCGCGCTTTTGCCGGTCAAAACCCAGGAAACGCCGCAGGAGAACACCAATGATGGCACGCAGTATGCTTTGCCGGCGAGCGGGAGGATCCTCGAGGATTTTGGCGATAATGGCCAAAAAATCACGATTGAGACCGGAAAGGATGCTTCGGTGGAAGCGATGAACGAAGGCCTTGTCACCTTTGTCGGCACCAAGGATGGCTTTGGCAAGACGATCATCGTCCAGCACGGCGATAAAAGTGAAACCTGGTACGGCAATCTAAGCGATTTTGAAGTGAATGTGTACGAGTATATCGATGCTGGAGCCAAGGTTGGCAAAGCGACGGCTGTCCCTGACGGCGAGAAGGGAACCTTCTATTTTGCCATAAAAAAAGGCGATGATTTTGTAGATCCCATAGGAGTGATCAGGTTTGAATAAAGCCGTCAGCCTTCTGAAGAAGGTCCATATTCATCCTTTGCTGTGGGCTATGGCTGGGATCGCGGTAGCGACCGCCCACTTTGTCGAACTGTCTCTCCTGCTGCTGATCATTTTTATCCATGAAATGGGGCATGCAGGAGCGGCTTCTTTTTTTTCGTGGAGAATCAGGAAGATTTCGCTGCTGCCATTTGGCGGAGTGGCAGAAATGGATGAACACGGGAATCGTTCCCTCTTTGAAGAAAGCATTGTGGTCGCGGCCGGCCCGCTGCAGCATATTTGGATGGCTGGCCTGGCTTTCGTCCTGTACCAGGCTGGGGTGCTGCCGGACTATTGGCATGTGCGATTTCATGAATTCAACATGATGGTGCTGTTGTTCAATCTTTTGCCAGTCTGGCCGCTGGATGGCGGAAAGCTGGTTTTTCTGCTGCTGAGCATCAGGAAACCATTTCCGGAGGCACATGTGAAGACGATTCAGGTTTCGTGGGGAGTGCTGGCATTTTTTGCCCTTGCCATCCTGGCGGCTGCTCCGTTCACCCTGAATGTGCTGGTCATCCTTGGCTTCCTTGCCTTCACGCTGCATTATGAATACAGACAGCGCCGCTACGTGTTCCTCCGCTTTTTAATGGAAAGATATTACGGAAACAATGGGGAATTCAGGCTTCTGAAAAACATCAATGTTTCAGAGGAGGAAGAAGTCGTTTCCGTGCTGGAGAAATTCCAGCGCGGCTGCAAGCATCAGGTGATTGTTAAAAGGAAGAACGGAACGGAAGCGGCCCTCGATGAAAACGAACTCCTTCATGCGTACTTTGCCGAAAAGCATCTGCAGGCGAAAATCGGCGACCTTGTTTATACCTACTGATTTGCAATTTTTCCAGTTAAAATAGGATAATAGGAAAGCGGGGATGCAATGTCCCTGCTTATTTCTTTTATAAAGCGGGGAAGTTGGCCTTGAACAGATTGATCATTCAACATACAACACGGGAAAAACGGTTTTCGCTTCTAAAAAATGGGAAGCCTGAACGCCTATATATAGAACAGCCATCGCAGCAGTCGCTTGTCGGCAATGTGTATCTTGGCACGGTGGAGAAAGTGGTGCCGGGCATGAATGCTGCCTTTGTCCAGTTTGGCGAAGAGAAAAGCGGTTTCCTGTTTCGGGACAAGCTGCCTTCCTTCGTCCTCGACAGCAGGGCAAAAGAGGAAAAAGCCAACCGGAGCATAACCCATTATCTGCATCAGGGAGAAAAGCTGCTTGTCCAGGTGGAAAAAGATGCAGCTGGAACGAAAGGAGCTAAGCTGACCGCACTCATTGAACTCCCGGGCGATGACCTGATCTATCTGCCTTCGGGAAAATACACGGCAGTGTCCAAGAAAATCGCCGACCCTGACAGCAGGCAGAAGCTGCGCGAGCTGGGAACAGAGATTAAAAGGGAAGAAGAAGGCGTGATCATACGGACATCGGCCGCTTCCAGGAGTGAGGACAGTCTCCGCTCGCAGCTCGAAAGGCTGCGGACGCAGTATGGAGAGCTGGAGGCAAAGGCGAAGGGCATGAAAAAGCCGGGGCTTGTTTTGGCGCGGGATTTCTTCTATGAGGAGCTGGCGGCGGAACTGGAGAAGATGAAAAGCGGCGAGGTCATTCTTGATGACCAGGCACTGAAGAAAAGGCTGGAGGAGCTGTCCGAAGGGAAAGACCTTTCCCTTTTATACCATCAGCACTCCGAAAGCATCTTTTCGGCGTACGGCATTGAAAAGGAAATTGAGCGTGCGTTGAAGCGTGTTGTCTGGCTTGAAAATGGCGCCTATTTGATTTTTGATGAAGCAGAAGCCTTGACGATTGTCGACGTGAACACCGGAAAGTTCTCGGGGAAAACCGATTTGCGTGAAACGGTTCTGAAAACAAACAAGCTGGCTGCGGCCGAAATTGCCCGGCAGCTGAAACTTCGCGACCTTGGCGGCATGATACTTGTTGATTTCATTGATATGAAGCAGGAGGAAGACAGGGAGGCGGTGCTCGCGGCTTTTGAAAAGAGCCTTTACGGAGATGGGCGGCGGACCAGGATTGCCGGTTTCACTTCGCTGGGAATCCTGCAGCTGACGCGGAAGAAAACGAAGCTTTCGCTTGGTGAGGCCTTAACGGAAAGCTGCGGGGTCTGCACCGGGACAGGAAGAGTGTTGAGCACGGAAACCATTGCCTTCCGGCTCGAACGGGAGCTGTGGGAATATCGCCTCTCCGATTATGAAGCCGTGCTTGTTGCCGCCACAACAGATGTGGCGAAGGTGTTTGCCGGACCGGGCCAGGTTCATCAGGCAAGGATGGAGGAAGCCATTGGCCTGAAAATCTATTTCACGCAACTTGCGGCACCAAAGCCTGACTACAGCATCCGCCAGCTTGGCACAAAGGCCGACCTGTCTGCCAAAGCCGACCTTCGATTAGGCTGACATGCGTTAATGCGTGAAAGAGTGCCTGACCCCCGCCGCTTTAAAGCGGCGGGGGTCAGGCACCGTTTAGTGTGGTGAAGCAAAAATTTGTGGGTTATGGCGTTGACAGAAACGGGTCTGCGTGGTAGTATTTTTATGTTATGTTTGTAGCGCACCCGTGCTACAACCGCTCAGAACAGGTTGTAAGTTTTGCCTCGGCAAACGCCTGTGGATGGCGAGTCTGAGTCTAAGAGGAGGTGCATTTGGATGTACGCAATTATTGAAACAGGCGGCAAGCAAATTCGTGTAGAGCAAGGACAAGCAATCTATATCGAAAAGCTTAACGCTGAAGCAGGCGAAACAGTTACTTTTGACAAGGTTCTTTTCGTAGGTGGCGATAACGTGAAGGTAGGAAGCCCGGTTGTTGAAGGCGCTACTGTTACCGCTAAGGTAGAAAAGCAAGGCCGTCAAAAGAAAATCATCGTTTTCAAGTACAAGGCGAAGAAAAACCAGCGTAAAAAGCAAGGTCATCGTCAGCCTTACACAAAAGTTGTCATTGAAGCAATCAATGCCTAAGGCGGCTTAAGATGATAGACGCTGTGATTTATCGTACAAAATCCGGTGCCATTCATTCGTTTGCCATCAGCGGCCATGCATTTTTCGCCGAACGGGGCCAGGATATTGTCTGTGCAGGCGTATCCGCTGTCTCTGTCGGTGCCATCAATGCCGTGCATGCCTTAACCGGCATCACTCCCATAATCGATCATGATGAAGACGGCTTTCTCCGCTGTACTCTTCCGGAAGAGATTCAGGAAAGCACATATGAGAAAGTTCAGCTTCTTCTCGAGGGAATGGTTGTCTCATTGCAGACGATTGAGGAAAATTATCGAGAACACATAAAGATTACCTTCAAAAAGCAGGAGGTGGAATAAATGTTATTGAAATTGGATCTTCAATTATTCGCATCCAAAAAGGGAGTAGGTTCTACAAAGAACGGTCGTGACTCCATCGCGAAGCGTCTTGGCGCTAAGCGTGCGGACGGTCAATTCGTAACTGGCGGATCTATCCTTTACCGTCAGCGCGGAACAAAGATCTACCCAGGTGTGAACGTGGGTAAAGGTGGCGACGACACTCTTTTCGCTAAAGTTGACGGCGTTGTGAAATTTGAGCGCCTTGGCCGCGACAAGAAGCAAGTAAGTGTCTACCCAGCTGCACAGGAAGCTTAAGATACTTCAGAAAACCCTGACCAGACGGTTGGGGTTTTCTTTTTCCCTTTTTTATTTCCAAGCCTTGCATTTTGAACCTAATTTTGCTTACCTTTTGGAACTTTTTTGTTATACTAACAAAAAGGATGATGATTAGGAGCATTTTATGAAAAAAGAGTGGGACACGCTGTCCGTTCTGAGCCATGCCCGCCATGACTGGCTGAACAAACTTCAATTGATCAAAGGCAATCTGGCATTGGACAAAGTGGACAGGGTAAAGGAAATAATTGATGAAATTATTATCGAAGCAAGGAAGGAAACGAAGCTGACAAATCTTAACCTCCCTCAATTCGCCTCATCACTGTTAACCTGCAATTGGGAAAACCATTCATTTCAGATTGAATATGAGGTGACCGAATCCCCGAATGTTCATTTGCTTGATGATCAGCTGCTTGCGTCATGGACAGAAGGGCTGTTCGCCGCCCTGGATGACTCGATCGAGAAATTCCAGGAAAACTATTTGTCAGTGACAATTGAACCGGGAGAAGACGGGATCCGTTTCTTTTTTGATTTTAGCGGGATAATAACAGACAATACTTCCCTTATGAGCTTTTTGGAACGTGCTGCTGCTCCGTCCATGACTGTCCAGGTGGCGGCTGCAACAGAAGACGAGCTTTCAATTGAAGTTTTTACAATGCCAATCCAGGGGGAATAATGGAATAGGAATGGCATACTAAACAATTTAGGACAGGTGGTATTTAAACATATGTTTGTCGATCAGGTAAAAATATACGTAAAAGGCGGCGACGGCGGCAACGGAATGGTTGCTTTCCGCCGCGAGAAATATGTTCCGAACGGGGGTCCGGCAGGCGGTGACGGCGGCAAGGGAGCCAATGTTGTCTTCGAGGTGGAGGAAGGCCTGCGGACGCTGATGGATTTCCGCTACCAGCGCCACTTCAAGGCGCCGCGCGGAGAACACGGGATGTCGAAGAACCAGCACGGCAAGAATGCAAAGGACATGGTTGTAAAAGTTCCGCCCGGCACCGTGGTGACAGATGCCGCGTCAGGTGAAGTCATTGCCGACCTGACTGAGCACGGCCAGCAGGCGGTCATTGCCCGAGGCGGGCGCGGAGGCCGCGGAAACAGCCGTTTTGCCACTCCTGCCAACCCGGCTCCGGAGCTTTCGGAAAACGGGGAACCAGGCCAGGAGCGTGACGTTGTCCTTGAGTTGAAGCTGCTTGCCGATGTAGGCCTTGTCGGCTTTCCAAGTGTCGGGAAATCGACTTTGCTTTCCGTTGTATCAGCAGCGAGACCGAAAATTGCCGAGTACCATTTTACAACAATTGTGCCTAACCTTGGCATGGTGGAGACGGAAGATGGCCGCAGCTTTGTCATGGCTGATTTGCCGGGGCTGATTGAAGGCGCCCATTCCGGCGTTGGCCTTGGACACCAGTTCCTAAGGCATATAGAACGAACAAGAGTCATCGTCCACGTCATCGACATGGCGGCTGTCGAGGGGCGCGATCCTTTCGAAGATTACCTCATCATTAACAAGGAGCTTGGGGAGTACAATCTCAGGCTGTCCGAGCGGCCGCAAATCATCGTGGCCAACAAGATGGACATGCCTGATGCGGAAGAAAACCTGAAGGCTTTCAAAGAAAGGCTGACAGAAGACCATCCTGTATTCCCGATTTCCGCGTTTACAAGGGAAGGGCTTCGCGACCTGCTGTTTGCGATTGCCGACCTTATCGAGAAGACGCCTGAATTCCCTCTGTATGAGGAAGTGGAAGAAGAGTTGGGTGTCAACCGCGTGGTGTACAAGCATGAAGAAGACCAGGATAAGTTCACCATTACAAGAGATCCGGATGGCACTTTTGTCATTTCCGGCGAAACGATTGAGAAGCTGTTCAAGATGACGAATTTTGCCAGCGAAGAGTCAACACGCAAGTTTGCGCGGCAAATGCGCGGCATGGGCATTGATGACGCACTGAGGGAAAGAGGAGCGAAGGATGGGGATACAGTAAGAATCCTCAAATATGAATTCGAGTTTGTGGAATAACCACGGGGTGGGGAAATGAAGAACCATTTTGATAAGAAATTTTATCTTGTCAGGGAAGATGTGCTTCCGGAGGCAATGAAGAAAACGCTCGATGCGAAAGAGATGATCGACCGCGGGAAAGCTGAATCTGTATGGGATGCGGTTCAGCGCGTCGATTTAAGCCGAAGTGCGTTTTACAAATACCGCGACACCGTTTTTCCGTTTCACACAGTGGTGAAAGAGCGGATCATCACGCTGTTTTTCCATCTGGAAGACCGCTCAGGCACTTTATCGCAGCTGCTCGGAATCGTCGCTACATCCGGCTGCAATGTTCTGACCATCCACCAGACCATTCCGCTTCAGGGCAGGGCCAATGTGACGCTCAGCCTGAATATTTCCGAGATGAAGGTGGAGATGGATGAACTGCTCGCCAAGCTTCGGCGCCTGGAATTCGTCGATAAAGTCGAAGTCCTGGGCTCCGGAGCCTGAAATACAGAGAAAAGTGCGGATGGCCGGCCATTTAGAGGGCAGGCTCCGCACTGTTTTACATATTAGGGAGTGAAATATGGTGAAAATAGGATATTTGGGGCCAGTGGCCACGTTTACAGATTTAGCGGTACGCCATCTTTTTAAGGGAGTAGAATCGGTACCTTATGTGACCATTCCTGAATGTATTGATTCTGCCGCTGATGGCTATGTTGATTTGGCTCTTGTGCCAATTGAAAATGCGCTTGAAGGTTCGGTCAATATTACTCTGGATTATTTGATCCATGAAGTGCCGCTTTTTATTGTCGGAGAAGCAACCGCGCCGATTCAGCAGCATCTGATGGTGCATCCCGAGAATTTGGAAAATTGGCAGAATACAGAACTGATATTGAGCCACTCCCACGCTCTGGCGCAATGCCACAAGTTCCTGCATCGCGAACTGAAGGGAGTCCGAAGTGAAAGGATGACGTCCACAGCGGCGGCGGCCCAATACGTGAGGGAGCATCCGGAACAGAACATCGCGGCGATTGCGAATGGATTGGCTGCATTGGAATATGAACTGACTATTGTCAGGGAGAACATACACGATTATGACCACAATCATACGCGGTTTATTGTCGTGTCCCGTAACGAAAAAGCTCCGCTGGAGACTGAACTGAAGGAAAATGGCTTTAAGACCACGCTCGTCGTTACACTTCCTTCCGACCGTACAGGTGCCCTGCACCAGGTGCTGTCCGCGTTTTCCTGGCGCAACCTGAACTTGTCAAAGATCGAGTCGCGTCCAACCAAAACCGGGCTTGGAAACTACTTTTTCATCATTGATATTGAAATGGCCATGGATGAAGTCCTGATTCCGGGGGCGATTGCCGAACTCGAAGCACTCGGCTGTTCGGTGAAGGTGCTTGGAAGCTACCCGTCCTATAAACTGTAAAGTAAAACCCGCACTCCAGATGTTTTGAGTGCGGGTTTCTTGTGCTTTTATTGCTCAATCAAAAACCGCGCCGCCATCATGGCCTCTTCCGCTTCGTCAAGCGCTTTTTCCGATGGGGCGGAAATGGTGTGGAGATGGATGCCTTCTGTCAGTTCGGAAAGGTAGCCGGCGTTGGTTGTTTTGATTTTTTCCATGAATTGCTTGACCTCCCGGCGGTTGGATACCATGATGGAAGCCGTCAAATCGCCGTAGACAGGGTGTTCGATGCGGACATCCCTGACGGTGACTCCATGGTCGACAAGGAGGTTGAGCTCCTCTTCGGTATCTCCGGGCCCGTGGCTGCAGGCGATGATCCGTTCGGCCAGAGCGGCAGGTGCCGTGGTGGGCATGTACAGGTATCCCTGGCTTGTTGCAAGGATAGGTTCATTCCTGGCCTTCAGCAAGGTAATATCCCCGACAATCACCTGGCGGCTGACATTTGCTTTTGCCGCCAGCTCGCTTCCTGTCAGCGGCTCTCTGCTTTCCTTCAGCAAATCGAGCAGCATCGTCCGCCGTTCTTCCCCTAATAACTTTTTCTGCATGGCTGCCTCCTTTCAAAGGCTTAATCTATTAAGAGATTTTATCATAACCTGGACATGAAGTTAATCAGGAGCAATGCTGCTGTGCGATCTCGCGCAAAATCCGGGCAAGGCCGATGGTGTTTTCCATGGTTGTCTGGCGTCCGAAGGATACCCTGAAAAACTCCTTGGCCGCTTTGCCGCCGATGCCCATCGCAATCATCGTTTTCGCTGGGGAAAGCAAATCGGTATGGCAGGCAGAGCCTGTCGATATGCCGTATCCCTTCCGGTTGCATTCGAGCATGACCCATTGTCCTTCGAGCCCGTGAATCTGCATTCCGACAATTCCGGGAAGCTGGGAGCCCTCGCCAAGGCCGTGAAGCTTCACCTTATTCGACAAATCGCTAAAATGCTCCGCGAACACCTTCCGCAGCTCCCTGAGATGGGCGAATTCCTCCTCAAGCGCTGAAACAGCCTTTTGCGCGGCTGCCGTCATCGCTATGATGCCCGGGAGGTTGACAGTCCCGGGCCTGAAGCCTTTCTCATGGGTGGTGCCGGCAATATACGGCCTCCACGGAATCCACGGATTCAGATAGGCAGCTCCCACTCCCTTTGGTCCATAAAACTTGTGGCCCGAAAGCGAAAAGGCGTCCACTGCGGATACCGCCTCCGTTATTTCCGTCTTTCCGAAAGTCTGGACAAAGTCGCTATGAAACAGAATGCCTCTTTGCCGGCACAGCTGGCCGATTTCTTTTACCGGCTGAAGCGTACCGATTTCCGAATTGCCATGCTGGATGGATACAAGAACTGTATCCTCCCGTAAAGAAGCTTCTAGCTGCTGGAAGCTCACCCTTCCAGTCCCCTCAAATGGCAGGTAGCTGACCTCATACCCCTCGTTCTCGAGCATGTTCATCACATTGGCGACGGAAGAATGCTCGGCCATGCTGGTGACGATATGGCGGCCTTTCCCTGGGTTTGCTGCCAGAAGCGCCCTGATGAGCAGAAGGTTGCTTTCCGAGCCTCCCGAGGTGAAAAACAATCCCCCAGGATCCACTCCAAGCAGGGTAGCCAATGTCTTGCGGGCATTCTCGAGCAGGGCGGCGGCAGCGGATCCTGTATCGTGCAGGCTTTGTGTGTTTCCATAGAATTCTGTTGCCGCCTTGACATAGATTTCGGCGGCTTCCTGGTCAAGCGGAGTGGCCGCTGCATAGTCAAAATATTTCATGGCTTCTTCTCCTAAACTAGAAAAATACTTGTCATTAGTGTAAATGTATGTAAATATAAGTGTCAAGACACCTGTATGTTCAGGAGGCTGGAAAAAGATGATAACTAGTGATGTGCTGATTATCGGGAGCGGGATAGCCGCTCTGCAGCTGGCAGTTAAACTTCGAAATGATATTAATGTGATAGTCCTCACAAAGTCTTCTGTGAAAAACGGGAATTCCCATATGGCCCAGGGAGGAGTGGCTGCTTCAATCGCCGTGCAGGATGATTCTTACAACCATTTTCTCGATACGATCGAAGCGGGAAGCAGGCACAACGATACCCTTGCTGTTTTGGAAATGACGAGGGAAGCTCCAGCCATTATAGAGGAAATGAAAGATGCAGGCTGCCAATTTGACGTCGATAAAGACGGAGAGCTGATGCTAGGAAGGGAAGGGGCGCATAGCGTCAACAGGATCGTCCATGCAGGCGGCGACGCTACTGGAAAAATGATGGTTGAATTCCTGATTTCACAGCTTCGCGAAAATGTACAGGTAGTAGAAGATACTCTTGTATATGAGCTGCTTCTGAATGCGAGGCAGGAATGCATTGGTGTTAAAACCCTGGCTTCTGACGGCCAAAAACAGGTTTACAAAAGCTCCCATGTGGTGATTGCAAGCGGAGGCTGCGGCCAGCTGTACCGGTACACTTCCAATGCCGATACCGTTACGGGCGATGGGCTGGCGCTCGCTTACATAGCGGGGGCGCAGCTGGCGGATATGGAGTTTATCCAGTTCCATCCGACGCTGCTTTATGTGGATGGAAAAACGCATGGACTGGTTTCGGAAGCGGTCCGCGGAGAAGGCGCCGTGCTGGTGACAGGGTCGGGAAAACGGATCATGGAGGATATTCATCCAATGGGCGACTTGGCCCCAAGGCATATCGTTTCCCAGACCATCTACGATTATCTGAAGAATGGGGAGCCTATCTATCTTGATATTTCTTCAATCAGCCATTTTGAAACCAGGTTTCCAACCGTCTCGGGAATATGCCGGGATGCAGGAATTGACCTGGAAGAAGGTAAAATCCCGGTTGCTCCCGGAAGCCATTTTTTAATGGGCGGTATTAAAACGGACCATTTTGGCCAGACCACTGTCTCTGGCCTCTATGCCATAGGGGAAGCATCTTGTACCGGCGTTCATGGAGCCAACCGGCTGGCAAGCAATTCCCTGCTCGAAGGATTGGTCTATGGCCGACGTTTGGCTCACTTTTTCAACAGTCTGCCGCCGGAGAGGCTGGAGCCGGACCATGAAGCGGTTTTAGTAGAAGACAAAAAAACAGGAGCCCTGCCTCTTCCGGAAAAAGCGGAGCTGCAGCGGATGATGATGGAGCGGGCTGGCATTGTCCGTCATGGTGATTCCCTGAACATGCATAAAAAATGGCTTGAATCCTTCCAGGTGGAAAAATGGCTTGATGAAAAGCTTGATTCTCGCACTCCCGAAGAAATCACCAGGGCATTTATGCTAATTTCGGCCTGGCTGGTAACGGATGCCGCTCTTGCGAGAACAGAAAGCAGGGGCGGCCATTTCCGGGCTGATTTTCCTGCTGAAGAAGATGAAAAATGGCTGAAACAGCAAATCGTGAATAAAAGAATGATAAAAAAGGGTGATATGGGTGAACCACTTAAAGCTGCGCTTACAACTTGAATCTTTTTTTCTTGAAGATATCGGCGAGAGGGACGTTACAAGTGAACTGATTTTCGGCTCAGCCGGGAAAGGCGAAATTGTGTTTATCGCCAAGGACTCCGGCATTTTTTGCGGAGAGGAGGTCATCAGGACAGGCTTCAGGCTGCTTGATTCTGATGCAGAGGTTGAGATGCTGATTTCTGATGGCGGCAAAGTGGAAAAAGGACAAAAATTGGCCGTCGTCAGTGGACGGACCGCGGATTTGCTGAAAGGCGAGCGGGTTGTCCTGAATCTGGTGCAGAGAATGTCCGGGATTGCGACCAGAACAAGGGAGGCCGTGGAGGCGCTGGGCAGTTCACATACAAGAATTTGCGACACACGGAAAACGACACCTGGCCTGAGGATGATGGAGAAATACGCAGTCCGCTGCGGCGGCGGCTTTAACCATCGCTATGGACTGTATGATGCTGTGATGATCAAAGACAATCATATTTCTTTTGCCGGAAGTATAGCCAATGCGGTCGAGGCGGTTCGAAGCCAGCTGGGGCACATGGTGAAAATCGAAGTGGAGACAGAAACAAAGGAACAGGTCCTCGAGGCTGTCGCAGCGAGAGTGGATTGCATCATGTTTGACAATACCGCCCCTGAACAGATCAGGGAATATGCCGCCCTAGTGCCTGAAGGGATCACAACAGAGGCTTCTGGCGGAATTACCATGGAAACTCTTGGTTCGTTCCGCGATACCGGAGTCGACTATATTTCGCTCGGCTTTTTGACCCATAGTGTCAAAGCGATGGATATCTCGGTGAAAGTGAATCTTTAAGAGAAGGGGAGATGGGGATGGATTTGCTGCAAATGCTCGACACAAAAGGGCTGCCGGAAAAATACCGGAGTATGCCAACTGAGGAACTGGAGGAAAGAGTGAGGTCCATCAAAAACAAACTGGGCAGGAAACTTTTTATTCCCGGGCATCATTATCAAAAGGATGAAGTGATTCAATTTGCCGACGCGACCGGTGATTCACTGAAGCTTGCCCAGTTGTCTGCGGAAAACCGCGAGGCGGAGCATATTGTGTTTTGCGGAGTCCATTTTATGGCCGAAACCGCTGATATTTTAACGATGAAAAACCAGAAGGTGTATTTGCCCGATATGCGTGCAGGCTGTTCCATGGCGGACATGGCCGACATCTACCAGACCGAGCGCGCGTGGGCAAAGCTTACGGAGTTGTTCGGCGAGAGTATTCTGCCGCTAACCTATGTCAATTCGACCGCGGCCATTAAAAGCTTTGTCGGGGAGCATGGAGGAGCAACGGTCACTTCATCCAATGCAGAAAAAATGGTGCAATGGGCGTTTGAACAGAAAGAAAGGCTGCTTTTCCTGCCTGACCAGCATCTTGGCAGGAACACCGCTTATAATATCGGAATTCCTCTTGAGGATATGGCCGTATGGAACCCGCTTGCCAATGAGCTTGAATACAGCGGCCCGCTTGAGAAAGTGAAAGTGATTTTATGGAAAGGGCATTGTTCCGTCCATGAAAACTTTACAGTGGAAAACATTGCCCATGTCCGCGAGGCATACCCCGGGATGAAAATCATTGTGCATCCTGAATGCCGGCGCGAGGTGGTCGCTTTATCCGATATGGCAGGTTCGACCAACTATATCATTGATGCCATCAGCGTCTCGCCTCCAGGCTCTTCCTGGGCAATCGGAACAGAAATGAACCTGGTGAAGCGGATTATCCAGCAGCATCCGGATAAACAGATCATTTCCCTGAATCCGCATATGTGTCCGTGCCTGACCATGAATCGCATTGATTTGCACCATCTCGTCTGGTGCCTGGAAGAACTCGAGCAAGGCAAGGAACATAATCTGATTGAAGTGGACAGCGTCATAGCCGAAAATGCCCGGAAAGCCCTAAACAGAATGCTGGAACAATCATAATGGACTGATTCGGAGTGAGCCATCCTGCAATGTAAAAGCAGGATGGCTTTTTCTATTTAGCAGAGTTCCGGCCTGGCCGCTTTTCAGTTCCATCACAGTTTTTTAGATGGAAAAGCTTTAATTTTTACTTCCCGAACATATACATGGCTAGAGAAAAATGGTTTTGGGTGTTTGCCCTGCCAATGACACGTCTTGCAAAGCGTCCAGCCTGTTGTTCCATTTAGCCGGCGGAAAATATTCTGCCGCCGGCAGGCCTTCAAGCGTTTGTTTTAAAAAATTAATGGCAATTTGCCCACACCGACATACACTATATGGACTTATGCCATAGGAGGGAAATCAGATTGAAAATCCATATCGTACAGAAAGGGGATACTCTCTGGAAGATCGCCAAAAAGTACGGGGTTAATTTTGAAGAGCTGAAAAAGATGAATACACAGCTTAGCAACCCAGATATGATTATGCCCGGCATGAAAATAAAAGTTCCGACCACAGGTGGAAACATAAAAAAGGAAGCACCGATGACTGGCGGATCGCAGGCAAAGATCAATATGGGAAGCAAAAAAGAAATGCCCGTCAAGGAGCATCCTTTTGTAAAAGAGAAGCCGGTGCCGCTGCCGGAAGCACTGCCGGAACAAGCGCCGCTGCCGGAGATGGAAATGCCGAAACCAGCACCAAAGCCAATGCCAAAGCCGGTTCCGAAACCTATCATGGAAATGCCGAAGCCAGCTCCAAAACCAATGCCGAAACCGATTATGGAAGCGCCAAAGCCGATGCCAAAACCGGCACCAGCGCCAAAGCCGATCATGGAAGCACCAAAGCAGATGCCAGCGCCAAAGCCGACCATGGAGGCACCGAAGCAGATGCCAGCGCCAAAGCCGATCATGGAAGCGCCAAAACAGGCGCAAAAGCCGCTGCCAGCAATGGAAGCGCCAAAGCAGGTGGCAGGTGTACAGAAGGAACAGCCGATCAAGCCATATACTCCAAAAATGCCTCAGCAAATACTTCCGGAAATCGATATGAACAACTATTATATTCAAAATATGGCCAATATGGCTTTGCCGGAGCAGCAAATGCCGTTTCCAGCACAGCCTCAGCTGCCGCCAAAGCCGGCGAACATCTTTCCAAAGCAGCCGGTCATGATGACAGAAGGCATGGAGGATGAGTCATCCTCGTTCCTGCCTATACAACAAGGAGGTTTCCAAGAGTCTATGATTCCTTATCCACATTATTTCCCAATGTCTCCAGGCATGCATGGTGGGGGTATGCCGCAACAGCAGCCAATGGCATTCCCGCAGGTACAGGGAGCGGCAATGCCTTATGGAGCACCAACAGAGAGCTCCATGTTCGAGTCATCTTATATGCAAATGCCTATGATGCCCAATATGCCCCACCAAAACGTAATGGGCATGGCAAACATGCCAGCTCCAATGCCAGGACAGACAGCACCGGCAATGGGATATCCTTGCCCTCCGACACCAATTTCGCCGGTCCTGCCTGGTTCAGGCCTGTGTGAACCTTATGGTTTCCATCATCCAGGCATGCCGATGGTGGGAGGAGCGATGGACGCCCAAATGCCGCACATGCCGCAAGTGGGAGGAGCGATGGATGCCCAGATGCCTCTGATGCCGCAGGTGGGAGGAGCGATGGACGCCCAAATGCCGCACATGCCGCAGGTGGGAGGAGCGATGGATGCCCAGATGCCGCACATGCCGGAGGTGGGAGGAATGATGGACGCCCAGATGCCGCATATGTCGCAGGTTGGAGGAGCGATGGACGCCCAGATGCCGTATATGCCACAAGTGGGCGGGGCCATGGACGCCCAAATGCCACTGATGCCACAAGTACAGGGAGCCATGCAGGGACCAGGAGACTGCGGCTGCGGTCCTGGAATGGGTTTCCCGCAAGGTGGATTTGCTCCGCAAATGGGCTATGGCCCGCAGGCTGGATTCGCCCCGCAAATGGGCTATGGCCCGCAGGCTGGATTCGCCCCGCAAATGGGCTATGGCCCGCAGGCCGGATTCGCCCAGCAAATGGGCTTTGGCCCACAAGGTGGATTTGCTCCGCAAATGGGCTATGGCCCACAAGGTGGATTTGCTCCGCAAATGGGCTATGGCCCGCAAGGTGGATTTGCTCCGCAAATGGGCTATGGCCCGCAGGCCGGATTCGCCCCGCAAATGGGCTATGGCCCGCAGGCCGGATTCGCCCCGCAAATGGGCTATGGCCCGCAAGGTGGGTTCGCTCCGCAAATGGGTTTCGGCCCGCAAGGTGGATTCGCTCCGCAAATGGACTATGGCCCGCAAGCCGGGTTCGCTCCGGAAGCAGGATTCGGAATGCCGCGTGAAGAAGACGCTGACGAAAGCAATGAATATTAAATTTCACCCGAGAAGGGACGATTCTACCGATCGTCTCTTCTCCTATTTACAATCCGCCCTGCCGGCTCGGATTGAAACAATGACAAAAATCAGGGACCGTGTTTTTCTGCTTCGCTCTGGAAATACCTTCTTCATGCTAAAGGCCTATTCCAGTGAAGAAAAGCTTCTGCAGCAGCAAGGATTTACAGCTGCGCTAAGAGAAGCGGGCTTTACAGAAAGCTACATCTTTTTAAAACTTTCGGACCACCCCCTATTTTTTGAGAACGCTTTTTACGGCTGTCAGGAGTATATTCCGCCGAGCTCCAAGCCCTTCAACTATCTGGCACAAGAAGAGCGGGATGAGGGCCTTGCCTTGCTGGCAAAATACCATATGACCACAACGAAGCTTGTCCCGGAGTTCAAGTTCTCCGTTCCCAAACAAAATATTTGGCAAAAATGGCAGGAAAGGGCGGCAGGGTTCAAGCGGAACACCAAGATTGTAAACTATTTTGTCCCGAAGCAGCTGACAGCGGAGATTCTGGACTGGTCTGAACTGGCCCTTGAAGGAATGGGCGAAAACCTGGGGCAACTCTATGCTGCCGAACCCGTCATTCTCCATGGCGATGTCGCCCACCATAATTTCCTCAGGGATGAAACAGGACGCCTGTGTTTGATTGATTTCGACCTGATTTCCCTTGGACCTGAGACCTGTGACTTGCTGCAGTATGCCAATCGGATCCTGCCTTTTATGAATTGGTCATTGGAATCCCTGGCCGGGATGAAGGGGTTTACCGGCTGCTTGGCTAACAAGGCTTTTTTATATGGACTTATGTATCCAGCTGATATTTTCCGTGAATGGAATCGCATAATCAGGCTGAAAGCCTACTATAATCCAGCGCGGACCGCCCCGCTGATCGAACTGACGGTAAACCAGTTCAATGCCAGAAAAAGATTCATTGAAAAAGTGGAAAAACTCACTCAGGAATAAAACCGTGGCGATTTTGATTAGAAAAAGGCCGAGTTTTCACCCCTTTATGTTAAAGTTACGCTGAACTGGCCATTGGAGCACCCAACAAGAGGGGAGACAGCATGTTTCAATGATGCTGCCTCCCTTTTTGTGGTTCTTTTATTCTATTTTAGTAAGGATTGCATCAGAGATTTAATTTATGCTTCAATTATTGGAGGGATTGCATCAAAGATTTGAATTTATGCTTCAATTATTCGATTTTATTGAAAAACCTGTGTCCAAGATGTGAACAACCAGATAAGTCGCGGGAAACAGCGCTATGGGAGAACAGGAATCGAAGGTACCAGCGCAGTGAATACCCCAAAGCCCTCACCGCACCTTTTCGCATTATAAAATAAAAATAGTTGGCCAAACTAGAAATGAACCTAAAAGAGTGAGGTGACCGGCAATGGGAATCAAGTCTGTTGTCATGACGCTTTGCATAGTTGGAACGATCGGCTTGGTATTCTTACAAAACGGCGGGGGAGTTTCAGCAGCTGGGCAGCCCGGAAAAATCGATGATGCAGGTCCGCTGGAGTTAACGGTCATTTTGGAGAGAGTCTATCTTGACGGCGAAGTCAGTGAAGAGAGAGTGGAGGAAAAAGTCTGGGCGCTTGATGATTTTTGGGCGCGGTACGAAGGCTGGGAACTGATAAGTCTTGAAGACAATCAGGTCGTCTTTAAACAGCATGTAGATGACATCTCCCCTTTGTTGAAGGCAAATGGCTATTTCGGCCTTTCCGGTGACGGGGTGCTGACCATTTTCAACGGCCGGCCGGATGAATCGAATATCATCCAATCCTTTTTTCAAATAGACGTGGGCAGACTGGAAAGCCGGAAACGTCAGGAATTGCAGGATGGAATCCCGATCCGCACAAAAGATGAATACGAGAAGGTACTGGAGACCTTTAAATCTTACACAAGCGATGAAAAACAAAAAAAGTAGCCAGGGCCGGGTAATCCGGCCCTTCTTTGCTGTTCCGAAAAACGGATGAATCGACTGTATGTTCGCTTTTTTGCGTTTAAACTTGCAAATTTCCTCGTTCCTAGAGACATAGTATGATAAAATGGTGGGTACAGCAAAATGGAGGAGAGAAAGATTTGTACGAGTATATTAGAGGAAAAGTGGACTTTATCAGTCCTGAATACATAGTGATCGACAATGGTGGCATTGGCTTTCAAATCAATGCCCCCAATCCATTTGCCTATTCAAAGGATATCGGCAAGGAAGTTCAGGTTTTTACCTATCACCATGTCCGCGAAGACGTGATGGCACTGTATGGCTTCCGTTCGCGCGAGGAAAAGACATTGTTTATGAAACTCCTGAATGTGACCGGCATCGGACCAAAAGGAGCGCTTGCCATCCTGGCTTCCGGGGAACCGCAGCAGGTGGTTCAGGCGATTGAAAATGAAGATGAAGCCTTCCTGGTCAAATTTCCTGGTGTCGGCAAGAAGACGGCGAGACAGATGATCCTTGACCTGAAAGGTAAGCTTCAGAATATTGTGCCTGATTTCTTCCCGAATCTCTTCCAGCCTGAGGAAGACGGCCATAGCAGCGATTTGGACGAAGCTTTGCTTGCCTTGAAAGCCCTGGGTTACTCCGATAAGGAAATCCAAAAGGTGGTGCCTGAGCTGAAAAAGGAAAAGCTTGCGACCGACCAGTACATTAAAAAGGCACTGCAGAAGCTATTAAGATAGTGAATACGGTACACCGGAAAATATGAAGTCTAAAGGATGATGAATGATGGAAGAGAGAATCATCTCCGGAGAAGCGGGCGAGCAGGAAGTTTCCTTTGAACAAAGCTTGCGGCCGCAGACATTAAAGCAGTATATTGGGCAGGATAAAGTGAAGGAAAACCTCCAGGTGTTCATCGAAGCGGCCAGGATGAGGCAGGAAACTTTGGACCACGTGCTTCTGTATGGGCCGCCGGGGCTTGGCAAGACCACGCTTGCCGCGATTATTGCCAATGAAATGGGCGTCAATCTGCGCACAACATCCGGTCCGGCGATTGAGCGTCCTGGCGACCTCGCCGCCATCCTCACGGCACTTGAGCCTGGTGATGTTCTGTTCATCGATGAAATCCACCGGCTGCCAAGGTCGATTGAGGAAGTGCTCTACCCGGCAATGGAGGATTTCTGTCTCGATATTGTCATTGGGAAGGGACCGACAGCGCGTTCCGTCCGTCTCGATTTGCCGCCATTTACCCTTGTCGGCGCCACCACTAGGGCAGGTTCCCTGTCGGCGCCGCTGAGGGACCGCTTTGGCGTGCTCAGCAGGCTCGAGTACTACAAGGAAGAGCATCTGCGGGAAATTGTTCTTCGTACCGCAGAGCTGCTTGATACAGAGATTGATCCCTTCGCAGCAGTCGAAATCGCCCGCCGTTCACGCGGAACCCCAAGGATTGCCAACCGCCTGCTTAAGCGGGTCCGGGATTTCGCCCAGGTCCGGGGCAATGGCTCGATTGAAGCGCAATTGGCCGATGAAGCACTGGAACTGATGCAGGTAGACAGACTGGGGCTTGACCATATTGACCATAAGCTGCTGAAGGGGATTATTGAAAAATTCCGCGGCGGCCCAGTCGGCCTTGAAACCATTGCGGCCACCATTGGCGAGGAATCGCAGACGATTGAAGATGTATATGAGCCCTATCTATTGCAGATCGGCTTCCTCCAGCGGACGCCGCGGGGCAGGCTGGTGACGCATCGGGTATATGAGCATTTTCAATTGGAGGTGCCTGCCGAATGACAGGAATGGGAAAACTGTTAATGTTCCTAGGAGCAATCATTTTTATTGCCGGATTCCTGATCCAATTTTTAAAACTCGGAAAGCTGCCAGGTGACATTGTCATCCAGAAGGGAAACTCGACATTCTACTTCCCGATTGTCACCTCGATTGTAGTCAGCATTGTGCTGTCACTGATTTTTTACTTTATTGGACGCTTCCGTTGAAATCTAAACGAATATAGGTGAAGAAACAACATGAAGGTAGATTTATTTGATTTTCATTTGCCTGAGGAATTGATTGCCCAGGTCCCGCTTGAACAAAGGTCGGAAAGCAGGCTGATGGTGCTTGATAAAAAGACCGGCGGGCTGCAGCATGACGTGTTCAAGCATATTAAAAGCCATCTCCGCCCAGGCGACTGCCTTGTCCTCAATGACACGCGCGTGCTGCCTGCAAGGCTCTTTGGCATGAAGGAAGACACCGGGGCCAAGATTGAAGTGCTCCTGTTGAAGCAGCTTGAAGGAGACAAGTGGGAAACGCTTGTCAAGCCTGCCAAAAGGGTAAAGGAAGGAACAACGCTTGTCTTCGGCGACGGCCTTCTTACCGCCGTTTGCACAGGCTCTTCCGATCACGGCGGCCGTGTGCTCGAATTTTCCTACGATGGCATTTTTTATGAAGTTCTTGAACAGCTTGGCGAAATGCCGCTGCCTCCGTATATCAAGGAACAGCTGGATGACCAGGAGCGCTACCAGACCGTGTTTGCCAAGGAGCGCGGTTCAGCCGCTGCGCCAACCGCGGGACTGCATTTTACCGAAGAGCTTCTGGAAGAGCTGAAGGAGGCAGGTGTCCATATCACCTTCATCACCCTTCATGTCGGACTTGGCACGTTCCGGCCTGTCAGTTCCGATACGATTGAGGAGCATGAAATGCATGCCGAGTTCTATATCATGTCCGAAGGGAGTGCAAAGCTGCTGAATGAAGTCCGCGAGCAGGGCGGCCGGATCATTACGGTGGGCACGACCTCGACCCGCACCCTTGAGACGATTGCTTCTGCCCATAATGGGAAATTTGCGGCAGCGACCGGCTGGACGGATATCTTCATTTATCCTGGCTTTGAATTCAAGGGCATTGATGGGATGATCACGAATTTCCATTTGCCGAAATCAACGTTGATCATGCTGGTTTCCGCGCTTGCGGGACGGGAGCATGTGCTTCATGCCTATAATACAGCCGTACAGGAAAGGTACCGTTTCTTCAGCTTTGGCGATGCCATGCTGATCATCTGACAGCTATAGCGGGAGCTAAGGCGGAAAGTATAAAAGAGGACTTTATATCTATGGAAGGAGCATACACAATTGTCTGCTATCTCTTACGAATTAATCAAGACATGCAAACAGACAGGAGCAAGGCTGGGGAGGGTGCACACACCGCACGGATCCTTTGAAACACCGGCATTTATGCCAGTTGGGACGCTTGCCACCGTCAAGACAATGGCCCCGGAGGAACTGAAGGAAATGGGCGCGGGAATCATTCTCAGCAATACCTATCATCTATGGCTTCGCCCGGGACATGAAACGATCAGGGAAGCTGGCGGCCTTCATAAGTTTATGAACTGGGACCGCGCCATCCTCACTGATTCTGGCGGATTCCAGGTGTTTTCGCTGAGTGAATTCCGCAAGATCGAGGAAGAAGGAGTCCATTTCCGCAACCACCTGAATGGGGACAAGCTGTTTCTTTCTCCTGAAAAGGCGATGGAAATCCAGAACGCCCTTGGTTCCGATATCATGATGGCATTTGATGAGTGCCCTCCATATCCGGCCTCATTTGAATACATGAAAGCATCGGTTGAAAGAACATCAAGATGGGCGGAGCGGTGCCTGAAAGCCCATAAGCGTCCGGAAGACCAGGGCCTGTTCGGGATTGTCCAGGGCGGGGAATACGAGGAGCTGAGAAAGCAAAGTGCGAAGGACCTTGTATCGCTGGACTTCCCGGGCTATGCGGTTGGCGGCCTGTCTGTCGGCGAGCCGAAGGATGTCATGAACAGGGCGCTTGAATTCACAACGCCATTGCTTCCTGCCAATAAGCCGCGTTACCTTATGGGCGTCGGATCTCCGGATAGCCTGATTGACGGTTCAATCCGAGGCATTGACATGTTTGACTGCGTTTTGCCAACAAGGATTGCCCGCAATGGAACACTGATGACGAGCCAGGGGCGCCTTGTGGTGAAAAATGCGCAGTATGCCAAGGATTTTGGCCCGATTGACCCGGAATGCAGCTGCTATACTTGCCGCAATTATTCACGCGCCTACATCCGCCACTTGATTAAATGCGATGAAACATTCGGGATTCGACTTACGACTTATCATAATCTGCATTTTCTGCTACAATTGATGGAGCAAGTCAGACAAGCAATCAGGGAAGACCGTTTAGGCGACTTCAGGGAAGAATTTTTTGAGCGTTATGGCTTCAACAAACCAAATGCGAAGAATTTTTAATAAGGCTGGCTTGAATGAATGAAAGGAGGAGAATTAATGGAAGGTTTGATAGGTACAGTATTTCCGCTCTTGCTGATGTTTGTCCTTTTCTACTTTTTGCTGATCCGTCCGCAGCAGAAGAGGCAAAAGGCAGTTCAGCAGATGCAGAGTGACCTTAAGAAAGGCGACCGCGTTGTAACAATCGGAGGCCTTCATGGATTTGTCGATGCGCTTGATGAAGGGACTGTCGTGATCAAGTGCGGCGATGGAAGCCGTCTTACATACGACCGCGCCGCAATCCGCGACGTCGTTCAGGATTAATAGCAGAAGAAAAACAGGTGCCCTGTGCACCTGTTTTTTTTGTCCTGATTATCAGGTTCTTGAGCTTGACATATTGACTCCGAGGATGCCGCCCATCATAGCGGTGATGATATAGCAGATATGGTAGATGATTTGCTCTGTGGAAAACAGACTGTCGAGTCCGAGATATTGAAACAGAAAGATGATGGCCGAATAAATCAGTCCTGTTGCCGTTCCGATGAACCATCCTTTTTCTTTCCCTTTTTTCCCGGTGATAAAGCCGCCGGCGAACAGTGAAATAAATGACACCGTCGTCACTGCATATTGCAGGGACGATTCCTGTAATGATGTAAAGGTCAGCAAAACTGAGAAAATGAGGCTGCTAACGATGGCGAATATGAAAATCGCAATGACTCCGTAGATCACGGAAATACCCAAACCCCTTGATTCCATTGTCTTCTCCCCTTCCCGCCAGCAAAAACCGACTGGTATCGTTTAGTACAAGCATATTCGCCAAAGTGGAAAATAGACTTAAAAATTCCTCCTTTCTTTGCCGCTCATAATTTTCCTTAAGTTGCAAAGTCTATATCTTAATGCAGTCAGCGAAGGGAGAGCATTTGAATGGAAGAATACGGAGCCATAATCCTTCGAACCTTGCTTCTTTATATCATTATTATCATCACTTTCCGGGTAATGGGAAAAAGGGAAATTGGTGAGCTCAGCCTGCTCGATCTGGTTGTATTTATCATGATTGCCGAAATGGCGGCTATGGCCATTGAAAACTTTAATGACCCTTTGATAAAATCCCTTCTGCCAATGATGCTCCTTGTCGGGATTCAATTTGTCTTTGCGCTCGCTTCGTTAAAGAGCAAACGTTTCCGGGAAATTATTGACGGGAAGCCGAGCATTGTCATCAATAATGGAAAGATTGATGAAGGAGAAATGAGGAGGCAGCGCTATAATTTTGATGATATGCTCCTGCAGCTGCGGGAAGAAGGAGTCGGGGATATAGCGGATGTCGAATATGCCATCCTCGAGCCATCGGGAAAAATGTCAGTGTTTAAAAAAAGTGCATCCGAGAAGCTGTCGTTGCCTTTAATTCTAGACGGCACTATCAATGAAGAAAACCTGATTCTTATTGGTAAAACAAATGACTGGCTGCAAGGCCAGCTGGAAAAGCAGGGCTACAGCACTGTGGGCGAAATCTCGTATTGCTCCTATAAAAACGGCAAGCTCTTTGTCGACATAAAAGATGAAAAATAACACGCCAGGCAAAAATAAACTGTATCCTGTGTAGTAGACAATTAAAAAAAGCGTCTACTGCACAGGATTTTTTTAGGTACAATAGATTACAAATGGTACGGGAGAAGAGTATATGAGTAAAAAGATATTTACAAAAAAAGAGATCGAGATATTATCTAAAAATCCCTATGTAAAATCAGTTAGCCCAAAAGGGATTACCTATACTGATGAGTTTAAGGAGCTCTTTATAGCTCAAAACGAAAAGGGAAAGTTTCCAAGTGAAATATTTAGAGACTGTGGGTTCGACCCAGAAATCGTTGGTAAAAGGCGTATTGATTCAGCAAGTAAAAGATGGCGAGAAGCCTACCTTATGAATGGAGTGATGGGACTCCGTGACACAAGACCAGGAAACTCAGGCAGATCCAGGGAAAGAGAGCTTTCCATCGAAGAAAAATATGCAAGGTTAGAGGCCGAAATTAACCTGTTGAAAGCAGAGAACGAACTATTAAAAAAGATACGATTCGCCGAAAGGGGGATGAAGAAGAAATAAAGTTGGCCGCTGACCAGAAGTTCAACCTTATTCATTCCGTTATTCAAAAATACAAACTAAAAGGGATGGTATCCCACCTCTGTAATGTAGCTGGTGTATCCCGTCAGGGTTACTATAACTACTTTCCAGCTAAACAGGTTGAGAGAAGGAAGGACCAGGAGAAAAAGGATGAATCCCTCCGGGACTTGGTTTTAAAGGCATACAATTTCAAGAACCGTAAAAAAGGGGCTCGCCAAATTAAGATGGTATTGGCAGGTCAGTTTGGTGTTGTCTTCAATCTCAAGAGAATCAGAAGAATCATGAAGAAATACGGAATTGAGAGTCCCTTTAGGAGAGCGAATCCCTATAAACGCATCATGAAGGCTACCCAGGAGCACAAGATCGTCCCGAACCTTCTTAACAGGGAATTCAAACAGGGAATCCCCTACAAAGTCCTCCTTACGGATATCACCTACCTATATTTTGGAAAAGGAAAAAGGGCTTATTTATCAACCATTATTGACGCTTCCACCAATGAAGTATTGGCTCATCAGGTCTCCGATCGAGTTACTCTTGATATCGCTACGGATACACTTAAGAAGTTAAAAAGAACGAGGAAGATTAAACTGGCTAAAGGAGCTTATATACACTCTGACCAGGGAGGTCACTATACTAGCCCTGTTTATCAAAAGCTGGTGAAAAAAATCAGGTTGGGACAATCCATGTCCAGGAGGGGGAACTGTTGGGACAACGCCCCACAGGAATCATTCTTTGGTCATTTTAAGGACCTGGCTGATATAAAATCATGTGAAACCTTAGAAGAGCTTAAACAAGAAGTGAAAGCTGCAATCCACTACTACAATCACTACAGATATCAATGGAATATGAAAAAGATGACCCCTGTTGAATACAGAGATCATCTTCTTAAAGTAGCGTAGCTTTTTTTAAAATGTCCTTTACAAAGGGTACAGATTAAAATGGACTGGCGTGCTTTTTCGTTTCATGTGCTAATTTTTGAACCAGGTGAAGGCCAGAACGGAGAGAGGGCGGCCAACGACAGGGATTCTTGCGAGTTCCTCTTTTTTTACCAGTCCGGCCAGCAGGACGAGCAGGCAGTATGTGATGGAAATCAAAACAGCCGCTGCCAGTACGCGTATGTGAAGGACGGAGATGGTACTGAGGCTGTCCCAAATTTGAAAGCCAATCCAGCCTGAGAGCCCCATGACAAGGAATGTTTTGGCATATTCCAAAAGGTGGAAGGTGAAAGAGACGGCCTTCAGGACGGTCGCAAAATGAAGTATGGTGACGAGCACGAATCCCATCGTTAGCCCAAGTGCGGCTCCATTGATGCCAAAGGCAGGCTGGCTTGCGAGCATAAAGATCACGGCTGTTTTTGCGGCATTTCCGACCAGGCTGTTGATCATCGCTGCCCTGGCAAGGTCCAGAGCCTGCAGGGTGGCTTGAAGCGGACCCTGAAAATAATAGAAAATAAAAAACGGTGCCATCAGCTTGATGAAGCCTGTTCCGCTGTCAGTTCCATACATCACGAGCATCAAAGGCTCGGCCAGCACATACAGGACGATGACGGCCAGTCCCCCGGTTAAAAGCGAGAAGCGCAGCGACTGCTGCAGCAGATGTTCAATCACCCGGTAATTCTTTTGGGAGTTGGCTTCACTGATGGCCGGCACAAGGGAAGTGGAAAGCGAAAAAGTGATGAACGACGGCAGCATGAGCAGCGGCAGGGCAAAACCGGTCAATGCGCCATACTGCTTTGTAGCCGCGCCCACGGCTACACCTGCCAGGGCAAGGCTGTGTGCCACCACGATTGGTTCGAAAAACCAAGATATCGAGCCAATCATCCTGCTGCCCATCGTGGGCAGGGAGATGCTCATCAGTTCCCCGAAGGTTGATTTTCCTGATTGGACAAATTGAAAAAAGTCTTTTCGAAGCCGGAATTTTTTCTTGATTTTAAAAGCGGTCATTAAATAAAGCAGGGAAACGAGTTCCCCGATGACCGATGAAGCCATGGCGGCAGCCGCCGCGTATTCAATACCGTAAGGCAGGAAAGTCTTTGTCATCACAGCAATCAAGGTAATCCGAACCACCTGCTCGATCACTTGCGATATGGCAGCAGGCTTCATATTTTGCCTTCCCTGGAAATACCCCCTTAAGACGGAAGAAACGGCAATGATAGGCACCACCGGGGCAATTGCGAGCAAAGGAAGCAAAGTCCGCTGGTCCGTAAACAAAGTTTGCGATAAATGGGGAGCCAGCAGGAATAGGGCCGGAGTAAATATGAGGGAAAGCGAGATGGTGGTGGCCAGTGAGACAACAAGTATTTTTTTTATTTTCGCAAAATCACCCTTCGCCTCGGCCTCGGCCACATGCTTCGAAATGGCCACTGGCAAACCCATCTGGGTAATCGTGACAACCAGGATAAAAGTTGGGACGGCCATCATATACAGGCCCACGCCTTCTTCCCCGATGAACCTTGCAACGACAATCCGGTTGATGAACCCGAGAATTCTGGTTACCAGGCCGGCTATCAGCAATATCACGGTTCCTTTCAAAAATTTGGACATCCTGCTCCCGCCTTCTCAAACAAGCTAAATTCAGATACAATAATCTATATGCACAAGAGTGGACAAAGCATGACAGGATTAAAGTTTTTTCAAAATTGACAGGAAGCCAGGGAGGCGGATTGAGATGGAGAGCGGGCATAGCTATGAGGCATACAGGAACCAGGTCACTCCAGCATTAAACAGCAAAAGGGAGGAATTCGAAATGCTCGGCTACGGTTCTGTCAGCGGGCAGCAATTATGGGAGTTCCTTGTCCAAAAAAAGTGGAAGAAGCAAAAGGAAGGAATCCGCCTGTACGAAATCGTAGCCGAAATTATGGCGATCCAGCCCGGGGAATTCATGAACCATGCCACGGTTGAGGCTTTTAAACTTGGAAGCTTTGCTCTTGATGATGAAGATGAATTAAAGGAATTGTTAAAATAGGCGGCGGTTTGCCTTTAATTGTAAAAGATGAAATTGACAGTCAATTTAAACTGATTCATAATAAAAATGCTATCTCCCGGGGAGCTTCAGCCTGCCGAATCCCGCCGGGAGAATATCTGCATATTCTTTTGCTAACAGACTAAGGAGGACTTATACATAATGGTAAAACGGAGTCGCATCATTGCGTTCTTTCTGATTGTTTTGCTGATCGGGGGCGCAATGGGCCTAACAACCCAGAATATACTGGGGAATATCAAGCTTGGACTTGACTTGCAGGGCGGGTTTGAGGTTCTCTACGAAGTGAAGACGAAGGACGGACAGCCGGTTGACCGGGAAACATTGGTCAGTACGGTCGAAGCGCTTGACCGCCGTGTCAACGTTCTCGGGGTAAGCGAGCCGAATATACAGATAGAAGGTGAAAACCGGATCCGCGTCCAGCTTGCCGGTGTTACCGACCAGGCGAAGGCAAGGGAAATCCTTTCCACCGAAGCGAATCTGAGTTTCCGGGACGCCAATGACAATCTGATGATGGACGGCGGCGACCTCGCTGAAAATGGAGCATCCCAGAGTTTCGATGAAAATAACCGCCCAAGCGTTTCGCTTACCTTAAAAAGCGGCGATGAGTTCGGAAGGGTAACGAGCGAAATCCTTTCGATGTATCCCGATAATCAGCTGGTCATCTGGCTTGATTTTGAAGAAGGGGCCGATTCCTACAAGGAAGAAAGAATGAAGGCAGACCCTAAGTTCCTGTCCGCTCCAAATGTTGATCAGGTCCTGTCGCAGAAAACGGTGCAGATTACCGGCAACTTTTCCATCGATGAAGCGAAGGAGCTGGCCAACCTGCTGAATGCAGGGGCATTGCCGGTGGAGCTTCAGGAAGAATATTCGACGTCTGTTGGCGCAAAATTCGGGGAACAGGCACTGACAACAACCATCTATGCCGGAATCATCGGCATCTTGGCCATCTTCGCGTTCATGCTCGCCATATACAGATTCCCGGGCGTGATTGCCTTTGTAACACTATCGATTTATATTTATCTCGTTCTGCTTGTATTCGACTGGATGAATGCGGTCCTGACACTGCCGGGCATTGCTGCGCTGATTCTGGGTGTCGGGATGGCAGTTGATGCGAACATCATCACCTACGAACGGATAAAAGAAGAGTTGAAGGTAGGCCGGAATATTCAGGCTGCCTTTAAGGCCGGCAGCAAAAACTCGCTTTCGACGATCCTGGATGCTAACTTTACAACGCTTATTGCGGCCCTTGTCCTGTTTGTGTACGGGACAAGCTCGATAAAAGGGTTTGCCACAATGCTGATCGTCAGCATTCTGCTGAGCTTCATTACCGCTGTGTTTGGATCCCGGGCGTTCCTGGCCCTTTGGGTGAGCAGCGGACTGCTAAAGGACAAGCCAGGATGGTTTGGCGTGAAAAAGAGCGAAATCCATGATCTGGCTGATAATGTGGATACGCTTGATCTGAAGACGAAATTCGAAAACATTGATTTTATCAAGAACCGCAAGACATTCTTCATGATTTCTGCTGGATTGATTGCAGCCGGGCTGATCATTCTCGCTATTTTCAGGCTCAATCTTGGCATCGATTTTGCCAGCGGTACGAGAATTGAAGTGTTGTCCGAGAGCCGGATCAATGCAGACGAGCTAAAGGAGGACTTGCAGGCTTCCGGAATTGAGACGGATGATATCGTCATTTCAGGCGACAATGGCGAAATAGGCGTTGCACGCTATAAGGACGCTCTCACGAAAGAAGAGATTGCCGATCTGAAGGCCGCCTTTGAGGGCAAATACGGCGCAGAGCCGAATGTCAGCACCGTTTCACCGACAATCGGAAAAGAACTGGCGAAAAATGGTTTCATTGCCCTTTTGATCGCCTCGGTCGGAATTGTTCTCTACGTTACATTCCGGTTTGAATGGCGCATGGCTTTGCCGGCCATCATTTCACTCCTGCATGATGCTTTCTTCATCATTGCGGTGTTCAGCCTGCTGCGGCTGGAAGTGGACCTTACTTTCATTGCGGCAATCCTGACGATTATCGGTTATTCGATTAATGACACAATTGTGACGTTTGACCGGATCAGGGAAAACCTGCAGAAGAAAAAGAGACTTAGGACTCCTGAGGATATTGCCGAAATTGCCAACAGGAGTCTTCGTCAGACGATGGGCCGCTCTGTGAATACCGTATTGACGGTCGTGCTGCCTGTCATAGCCTTGCTGATTTTCGGCAGTGAATCGATCTGGAACTTCTCCTTTGCCCTGCTGATCGGCTTGATTTCAGGAACCTACTCTTCCTTGTTTATTGCCGCCCAGCTGTGGTACGTTCTGAAAAAGAGGGAATTAAAGCAAAAAGGCACGATTGTTACGTATAAGGAAAAACGCAAAAATACGGATGAACCGGTGGTCTGATTAGATTCGCAGCTGCCTCCGGTTGAAGCAAAGACGCCGCAGGGAAGCTTTCCTGCGGCGTCTTTGCTGTCTGTCAAGGCTTGTTCAGGCTATAAACGCCAATTGAAACAGCGGGGCACCTTCTGTATAATAGAAAGGCTGAGAGGTGAGCGTATGCTGAAATCCAGGACAAGATGGGTTGTCAAGCCCACAGACCTGCAAAAAGCGCAAGAGCTGGCAGAGGCAATGAACATTGCCCCGACAACAGCTGCCTTGCTAGTGAATCGCGGAATAGATACCGTGGAAAATGCCCGGTATTTTTTATTTGAACAAACACTGTCCTTCCATGATCCTTTTCTATTAAAAGGAATGGATGTGCTGGTAGAAAGAGTGAAACGCGCCATCGAGGATGGCGAACCGATCTTGATTTTTGGAGACTATGATGCGGATGGTGTCAGTTCCACAACCGTCATGATGAGGGTTCTGCTCGACATGGGGGCCAATGTGGACTACTACATTCCAAACCGCTTTACTGAAGGGTATGGCCCGAATGAAGCTGCCTTCAGAAAGGCCGCGGAAAAGGGAATAAAGCTGATCATTACCGTCGATACCGGAATATCGGCGCTTCATGAAGCAAAGATTGCCCGCGATCTGGGGCTGGACCTGATTATTACCGATCACCATGAACCTGGACCGGCCCTGCCGGAGGCCCTGGCCATCATCCACCCAAAACTGGAGGACAGCGTCTACCCATTCAGGGAGCTTGCCGGTGTCGGTGTTGCCTTTAAGGTGGCACATGCCCTGTACGGGTTTGTCCCGGAGGACTTGCTTGAAATTGCCGCTATCGGAACCATTGCCGACCTTGTCTCTCTAACAGGAGAAAACCGGCTGATTGCCAAACATGGAATTTCACAGCTTAAGAGAACCAATAATCATGGGCTGCGCGCTCTGCTGTCTCTGTCGAAAACGGAGCCTTCCGCCATCAGTGAGGAAACAATCGGCTTCATGATCGGTCCGCGCATCAATGCTGCCGGCCGGCTTGGCAGCGCCGATCCCGCTGTCCAACTGCTGCTGACAGATTCCCGGGAGGAAGCGATCATGCTGGCGGAGGAAATCGACCTGCTCAACAAGGAAAGGCAAAGCCTTGTCGCTGCCATTTCCGAGGAAGCCATTAAGGAAGTGGAGATGAATTTTCCAGTCAAGGACAATCATGTTCTTGTCATTGGCAGGGAAGGCTGGAATCCGGGAGTCATTGGCATAGTGGCTTCAAGGCTGGTTGAGAAATTCTACAGGCCGACGATCGTGCTCAGTTTTGACAAGGAAAAGGGAATCGCAAAAGGTTCAGCCAGAAGCATCGCTGGATTCGACCTTTTTAAAAATCTGTCCACCTGCCGTGACCTTCTGCCGCATTTTGGCGGCCATCCGATGGCTGCCGGGATGACGCTTGGCCTTGAGGATGTGGGCCAGCTCAGGGAAAGGCTGAATGTCCTTGCCGCCGAACAGCTGAGCGAAAAGGATCTGATACCTGTCACCCAGGTAGATCTCGAGGTCCGCCTTGAGGAAATCAGTCTTGAAAGCATAAAGGAAATGGGGCAGCTTGCGCCTTATGGTGTGGATAATCCTAAGCCGAAGGTAATGATCAAGGATGCCCAAATTGCTTCGATGCGAAGAATCGGAAGCAACAACAGCCATATCAAGATGACGCTAGCCAACGGCGGGGCGTCCCTTGATGGCGTTGGTTTCGGACTGGGCGGGCTGTATGAGCAGATTTCTCCGATTTCCTCTGTCTCGGCCATTGGCGAGCTGTCCATCAATGAATGGAACAATATCAGGAAGCCGCAGATTTTCCTTCAGGATGTGGCTGTACACTCATGGCAGATGTTTGACCTGAGGGGTCTCAGGCGGCATGAAAAGCTTGTCGAGATGATACCTGGCCAATCCACCAAATGGGTTGTTTTTGGGGACGGAGGGGAAGAGAAGTTTTCTGCTTTTATAGCGGGGCCGCTAAGTAAAATCAGTACGGCAGAGGAAGCAGCCTATATGGATGTTGATGACCAGAATATTGTGCTTCTGGATATGCCGCCATCAAGGCAGATTCTTGAAAAGTTATTTTCCGGCAAATCCCCGTCCAGGATCTATGTCCACTTTTACAAGGAAAACAGTGACTTCTTCAGTACCATGCCAACGAGGGAACACTTTAAATGGTTTTATGCGTTTTTGGCGAAGAAGGGTGTTTTTGACCTGAAAACCTATGGGGAGGACCTGGCAAAATACCGCGGCTGGACAAAAGAAAGTGTGGATTTTATGTCACAGGTGTTTTTTGACCTGGATTTTGTTAAAATAAACAATGGATTAATTTCCTTGGAGAAAAGTGTGCCGAAAAGGGACTTATCTGAATCAAAGACTTACCAGAGAAAACAAGCTACATTCGCTCTTGAAAATGATTTGCTCTATTCAACATTCGAGCAGCTTAAAAGCTGGTTCGACCAAGTCATTCAAGGGTCGGTGCAAAATGAGGAGGCAATTACAGAATGGATTTAAAGAAATTCGTAGCCATTGTGCCTGACTGGCCAAAGGAAGGCATAAAATTTAAGGATATAACGCCACTTATGGCGGATGGCGAAGCATATAAATATGCAACCGACCAGATTGTCACCTATGCCCGCGAAAGGAAAGTGGACTTGATTGTGGGTCCTGAAGCGCGCGGCTTCATCATCGGCTGCCCAGTTGCCTATTCACTTGGAGTAGGTTTTGCTCCAGTCCGGAAGGAAGGAAAACTTCCGCGCGAGACAATCAAGGTTGATTATGGCCTGGAATATGGCAAGGATGTCCTTACGATCCATAAAGATGCGATCAAACCGGGACAGAGAGTCCTGATTGTCGACGACCTTCTGGCTACAGGAGGCACAATCGAAGCGACCATCAAATTGGTGGAAGAGCTCGGCGGAGTCGTTGCCGGCATCGCTTTCCTGATTGAACTTACTTACCTGGAAGGCAGAAGCAAGCTCGAAAATTACGATATCAAGGCAATTTTGAATTACTAGTATGCAGGGGCACTTCTATTTGGAGTGCCTTTTGTCTATATGCAAGCCATTTTGGGAACTGGCGTTTCCTATCCGGACAGGGCGTAATCAAATTGGAAAAAAATTTTTTCGACATTTTTTTCATTTTCTGACTAAAATCTTTTGCTTTCTCTTTACATATTGGAATTTTTCTTTGATAATAATAACAATCCTTAAAACAGGAGATTCAAGCTATTGGTTTGAATTGGCATCATTAGCAGGAGAATGCATCCTGTTAAAGCGGAATATGTCTACTAAATGGCTGCTGGAGTGATTATTTTGTCCTCCAGATTTTTATATAAAAGATAAAAAAGGTGATCCTATGGCGAATGATCATGTGCTGACCGCCGAGCAAGTAATCGAAATGACAAGCAGATATCTGAATGATGAGCATGTGGCAATGGTGCAGAAGGCATACGACTTCGCAAGAGATGCCCATCATGACCAGTTTCGGAAGTCCGGCGAACCCTATATTATCCATCCGATCCAGGTTGCCGGGATTCTCGCTGATCTTGAAATGGATCCTGCAACGGTGGCGGCTGGATTCCTTCATGATGTCGTTGAGGATACTGAAATAACGCTCGAAGATATTGAAGAGGCATTTGATTCTGAAGTGGCCATGCTGGTTGATGGAGTGACCAAGCTTGGTAAAATTAAATATAAGTCGCATGAAGAGCAGCAGGCGGAAAACCACCGCAAAATGTTTGTGGCGATGGCACAGGACATCCGCGTCATCCTTATCAAACTTGCCGACCGGCTGCATAATATGCGTACCCTCAAACACCTTCCACAGGAAAAGCAGCGCCGGATTTCCAACGAGACGCTGGAGATTTTTGCCCCGCTGGCTCACCGGCTTGGAATTTCGAAGATCAAATGGGAGCTTGAAGACACAGCGCTGCGCTATCTCAATCCCCAGCAGTATTACCGCATCGTCAACCTGATGAAAAAGAAGCGGGCGGAGCGGGAGGAATATCTTGATGATGTGATCCAGGAAGTTCGCGGCCAGCTTAAAGATGTGAAGATCAAGGCCGAAATTTCCGGCCGTCCCAAGCATATTTACAGCATTTACCGGAAAATGGCCCTTCAAAACAAGCAGTTCAACGAAATCTATGATCTCTTGGCTGTCCGGATTGTGGTGAACAGCATTAAGGACTGCTACGCGGTACTTGGCATCATCCATACATGCTGGAAGCCGATGCCTGGACGTTTCAAGGACTATATTGCCATGCCGAAGCCGAATATGTACCAGTCGCTCCATACGACCGTGATTGGCCCTAAAGGTGATCCTTTGGAAGTGCAGATCCGGACGTTTGACATGCACAGGATTGCTGAATTCGGGATTGCGGCCCACTGGGCGTATAAAGAGGGGAAACCGGTTGAAGAGGGGCTGACCCTGGATAAAAAGCTTACATGGTTCAGGGAAATCCTTGAGTTCCAGAACGAAACCGCCAATGCGGAAGAGTTTATGGAATCACTTAAAATCGATTTGTTTTCCGACATGGTGTTCATTTTTACGCCAAAGGGGGATGTCATCGAGCTTCCGGCCGGCTCGGTACCGATTGACTTTGCCTACCGAATCCACTCGGAAATCGGCAATAAGACAATTGGCGCCAAGGTGAACGGCAAGATGGTCACCCTTGATTATAAGCTGAAAACGGGGGACATCATCGAGATTCTGACCTCCAAGCATTCCTATGGCCCAAGCCGTGACTGGCTCAAGCTCGTCCAGACCTCCCAGGCTAAAAACAAAATCCGCCAGTTCTTTAAAAAGCAGCGGCGAGATGAAAATATCGAAAAGGGCCGCGAGCTGGTTGAAAAAGAGATCAAGGCCATGGATTTTGACCTGAAGGAAATCCTGACCGCCGAGAATCTGAAGCGTGTTGCCGATAAATTCAATTTTTCGAATGAGGAAGATATGTACGCTGCAGTTGGCTATAACGGCGTCACTGCCCTTCAGGTGGCAAACAGGCTTACCGAGAAATGGCGCAAGAAGCGCGACATGGAGCAGGAGAAGGATCTGGCGAATGCCGTCTCCGAATTAAAGGCGCTGCCTCAGGTGAGGAAGCGGGAATCCGGAGTCAGGGTCTCAGGAATCGACAATCTTCTTATCCGTCTGTCCCGCTGCTGCAATCCGATCCCAGGCGATGATATTGTCGGCTTCATTACGAAGGGGAGAGGGGTCTCCGTCCACCGTTCTGACTGTACGAACATCAATACGGATGATGCGCAGGCGCGCCTGATTCCGGTTGAATGGGAAACAGCGCTCAATGACCGGAAGGAATACAATGTCGATATTGAAATTACCGGCTATGACCGGCGCGGCCTCCTGAATGAAGTCCTTCAGGCCGTTAATGAAACCAAAACGAATATCTCTGCCGTATCAGGCAAATCAGACCGCAACAAAGTCGCGACCATCAACATGTCAATCGCGATCACAAACGTCAGCCACCTCCAAAAAGTGGTAGACCGAATCAAGCAAATCTCTGACATCTACTCCGTCAGAAGAGTACTCAACTAAAGCACTAAAGGGTGCCTGACCCCCGCCCAGGTAATGCGTTAATGCAAGAAAGAGTGCCTGACCCTCAGCGCGTTAACGCGCTTTAGGGTCAGGCACCGTTGTGTAAGGAGTTTTTAGGATGCGTGTTGTTGTTCAGCGTAGCAAGGAAGCCAGGGTTACGGTTGGTGACAGGGTGACGGGTTCGATTTCGAGCGGTTTCGTCGTCCTTGTGGGTGTGACCCATGAAGATACGGAAAAGGATGCCGCCTATCTTGCGGATAAGGTGGCCAACCTTCGTGTGTTCGAAGACGAGCAGGGTAAGATGAACCTTTCCCTCGTTGATGTCGGAGGACAGGTTCTCTCGGTTTCGCAGTTTACCCTCTATGGGGACTGCCGCAAGGGAAGGCGTCCCAATTTCATGGATGCCGCACGCCCCGATCACGCCAATGTCATTTATGAAGCATTCAACTCCAAGCTCCGCGAAATCGGCGTCACGGTCGAAACCGGAGAGTTTGGGGCGATGATGGATGTACAGCTTACCAATGACGGGCCGGTAACTTTGATTATTGAAAGCAAATAACAGCGAACCAAAAAGGGAATCCACTATTGCGGATTCCTTTTTTTGGTGTTTAGTGGTGTGCTTCTTCTAGGTTTGCATCTGAGTCCATTGTGTGCGTAAATGCTGTGGCTGCTGTCACAAAAGGGACACAGGTTTTTCAAATAAACAGAATAATTGATGCAATAATCCAGGCTACTGATTCAATAATCCTATTCTGTGATGCAAAAACCCGAATTTTTGAAGCAATAACGCAGTCCTGCGTTAAAATCTCCTCATTTTTTGATGCAATAACCCATTCCTGCAGTTAAAACCTCCTCATTTTTTGATGCAATAACCCATTCCTGCAGTTAAAACCTCCTCATTTTTTGATGCATTACCCTGTCCCTCGGTGGAAACCTCTATCTCTTAATCTGTCTAACATCCAAAAAAGGGATACCAACCGACCTAAATGCGGCTGTATCCCCAATTTTTAAATAAATATAATCTCTGATTCCCGTGAACTGCCTGCCCTATTGCCCGCTCCCCTTGAAATACTTCGCGAGCCCTTCAAAAATTCCGGCTGCCACGGCCTCCTGGTACTGGGGCGTGCTTACGAGCATCTCTTCGGTGGGATTGCTCAAGTAGCCGAGCTCAAGCAGCGTGGATGGCCTCTGGTTTTCCCGGAGCACATGGTAATCTCCCTGGCGGACACCGCGGTCGCGCAGGCTTGTCCTGCTGCTTACAGACGAGTGAACCTCTGTGGAGAGCGTCCTGTGGGAAGAGTTGTAATAGTAGGTGGTCATCCCTCTGACACTGCGGTCGGCAATGCTGTCATAATGGAGCGAAATGAATGCATCGGCGTTGTGATAATGGGATGCAGACACCCTTGAGCTAAGGGAGAGGTATGTATCTCCATTTCTGGTCATGACGACATTGGTACCGGCTGCCTTAAGTTTATCGTACAGCAGCCTCGCAGTCGCGAGGTTCAGGTGCTTCTCGAGTGTCCCCCGTGCCCCTACGGTGCCGCCATCTCTTCCGCCGTGCCCTGGGTCAATGACGACTGTCTTGTTTTTCATATGAATACCTGCACCCGGCTTTTTGATCTGAACAGCCTGATTTCCGTTTAAGGAAACGAGCCAGCCTGCAATATAGCCGGTGCCGCCATTTGCCAGGGAGATTTGATACCAGTCCCCGTACAGGCTGACTACCTTGAAGCTATCTCCCTGATTGGCCCGCTGGACGACTGATGTATGGACACCCGCTCCCTTGCGGATATTGGTCCCATTATGAAGGACGGTGACACTCTGGTTTTTGACACTGTTCGCGGACGGAGCGGGCGATGAAGCCTTCTTCTCGAAGAACCATCCTGCTGCCCAGCCGGTCCTGCCAGGTTTGTACTCAATTTTCACCCAGTTGTCTTTTTCGGCAAGAATCCTGAATTTTTCTCCCCTGGATACTTGTCCTACGACCTTACCGTTCAGGCTGCCGCTGTCCCTGACATATAGGGAGGAGGCTGTTACGGTCGCTTCTCCTGCTGGCCGGGAAGCTGCTGAACCTGTTTTCAGCGGGCTCGACGTAAAACTCAGGTACTGGCCGCTGACATAGGCGGCTTGCCCCTGATAGATAATCTTTGCCCAGCCATTTTCCTGCGACTGTACCTTTACCTTCGTTCCTTTTGCCAGCTTGCCAATGACTCTGGCATTCAGCGCCGGGCTGACCCGGACATTCAGGTTATCGGCTGCGGCTATGGCATCATTCCCGGCTGCAGGTACACTTTGCTGCCGGCTGCCGTTCATGTTCAAATAATCCTTCGAGACCCAGCCTTCCAGCGAACCATGGCGGATTTTCGCCCATGAACCATTTGTGTTCAAAACAGTAACACTTTGGCCATTCCGGAGTGAACCGGTTGACGCATAGGAGGTGCCGGGGCCTGACCTGACCCTCAGGCTGTCGGCGGCAACGATGCCAGTCCCGGATGCTCCTGCCGAAGGAGCTACTGCAGCTGCGCCTTCCTTCTTGGTGAACCACTCGGCCACCCAGCCTTTCCTTCCGCCTGGCAGACTGATTTGGATCCAGTCTCCTTGCTGTTTGATGATTATGTACTTTTCCCCTCTGTTTGCTTTTCCGACCACTGGATAGCTGAGTCCGGGCCCTTGCCTGACGTTAAGGTTTGTGCCTGTTATCTCCACTGTTCCAGTTGAAGCTTCGGCCGGTTTTGCCGTCTGCAAGCTGCCTATCATAAGAAGAAGGCAAAGAAGGATGACGGCTAGTTTACTATTTTGCAATGACTCTCATCCCCCTGTTAAATTTTTCTTTGAAATTAATTTTACAGGAAGAAAGAACCAAAATCACGATGTATTTGAATCTTCCTAGCAATTCAGGAAAATTTGGCTATTAAATATGCTGAAATATTTTGGCGTTCATGGGCAGAATAGGAAAAGAGACCAAAATGGAAGGTGATTCTATGCGGAACAGTGAGAAAGGATTTTCGGCCCACTTTGGGGAAAACCAGCTTTTCAATATCGATTTGCATGACTTTATGAAACGGGAGCAAAGCTCCAATATGATTGAATTGGCTTCCGAATTCGGTTTGAACCTCCGGGACATAAAAAAACTGAAAAAACAGCTCGAACGTTCTTGACAACAGGAAGCCCGGTCCGTAATATAAGATAAATAAAAAGCGATTATAATATCAATTGCCGTTGATGGGGAAAAGTAGTGAAGATCCACATGAAAAGAGAGGAAAAGCCCGGGGCTGAAAGCTTTTCTGCATGCTGACTTGATGAATGAACACTCCGTAGGCTCTCTTCTGAACCTTGGCTGATGCCATCATTAGGAAGGGACGTATGCAGGCGTTAACTGTTAAAGAGGAAGGCTTTATGCCTTCAATTAGGGTGGTACCACGGGAAGCAAAGGCTCTCGTCCCTTGTTATGACAACAAGGAGACGGGAGCCTTTTTTATTTTACATAAATTTGCAGGGAGGTTGTCACGCATGTCGATCCAAATTCCGCGCGGGACACAGGATATTCTGCCAGGGGAATCCGAGAAATGGCAGTACATTGAGAAAAAAGCCAGGGAGATTTGTGAAAGGTACCAGTATCGGGAAATCCGGACTCCCATATTTGAACATACAGAATTATTCCTTCGCGGTGTAGGTGATACAACCGATATCGTCCAGAAGGAAATGTATTCCTTCACCGATCGAGGCGGCCGCGAAATTACCCTCAGGCCGGAAGGAACCGCTTCAACTGTCAGGTCTTTTGTCGAGCACAAGATGTTCGGCCTGCCAACCCAGCCGGTGAAGCTCTATTACATGGGGCCGATGTTCCGCTATGAGCGGCCACAGGCAGGACGTTTCCGCCAGTTTGTCCAGTTCGGGATTGAAGCAATGGGAAGCAGCGATCCGGCTGTTGATGCAGAAGTCATTTCGCTGGCGATGTCCTTTTACAAGGAGCTTGGCTTAAACAAGCTGAAACTGGTCATTAACAGCCTGGGCGACAAGGAAAGCAGGAAAGCGCACCGGGATGCCCTGATTGCCCATTTCCAGCCGCGGATTGGCGAATTTTGCCGGGATTGCCAAAGCCGTCTTGAAAAAAATCCAATGCGAATTCTTGACTGCAAGGCAGACCGCGACCATGAGCTGATGAAAACAGCTCCATCCATCATTGATTATCTGAATGATGCATCAAGGGAGTACTTCTCAAAGGTCCAGCAGTACCTGGCGGCAATCGGCATTGAATTCGAAGTGGATCCGAACCTTGTGCGCGGGCTTGATTACTACAATCACACAGCCTTTGAAATCATGAGCAACGCTGAAGGATTCGGAGCCATCACAACTCTTTGCGGCGGCGGCCGCTACAATGGGCTTGTCGAGGAAATCGGCGGTCCTGAAACACCGGGAATCGGCTTTGCCCTCAGCATCGAAAGGCTCCTTTCCGCCTTGAATGCGGAAGGCGTCGAACTGCCGGTTGAGCAAAAAATGGACTGCTACCTCGTTTCCCTAGGGGAACAGGCACAGGATTATACTGTAGGCTTGCTCCATCAGTTAAGGGCGGCGGGCTTCTCGGCTGAACGGGATTATCTTGGGCGCAAGATAAAGGCCCAGTTCAAGGCAGCTGATCGCTTTCAGGCAAAATATGTGGCGGTGCTTGGGGATGATGAGCTTGCCGCAAACAAAATTGCATTGAAATCGATGGAAGATGGCACGCAAATGGATTTGCCGCTAAATTCCTTTATTCAAAAATTCACGGAGCTTGCTAAATAAGGGGGAAGCAGAAATGTTTGGCAGAACGTATTTTTGCGGTGAAGTAACGGAAGCCGCAATCGGTGAAACAGTCACATTAAAAGGATGGGTCCAGAAACGCCGCGACCTTGGCGGGTTGATCTTTATCGACTTAAGGGACAGAACGGGAATCGTACAGATTGTCTTCAATCCTGATGTTTCACAGGCCGCGCTAGAAATGGCAGAAAAGGTAAGGAATGAATATGTGCTTGATATCAAAGGGAAAGTGGTTGCCAGGGAAGAAGGAACCGTCAATGGAAACCTGAAAACAGGTAAAATTGAAGTGGTTGCCGAAGAACTGACGATCATCAATGAAGCGAAGACACCGCCGTTCACCATTGCCGATAAAACGGACGTTTCCGAAGATATCCGCCTGAAATACCGGTATCTTGACATGCGCCGTCCGGTGATGTTCGAAACGTTTAAAATGAGGCATGAAACCACGAAAGCGATCCGCAGCTTCCTTGACGGCGAGGGTTTCCTTGATGTCGAAACGCCGATCCTGACAAAAAGCACACCGGAAGGAGCAAGGGATTACCTTGTGCCAAGCCGTGTCCATCCGGGCGAGTTCTATGCTTTGCCGCAGTCGCCGCAGATTTTTAAACAGCTGATGATGGTAGGCGGGTTTGAGCGGTATTACCAGATCGCCCGCTGTTTCCGCGATGAAGACCTGCGGGCCGACCGCCAGCCGGAATTCACGCAAATCGATGTGGAAACAAGCTTCATGAGCCAGGAAGAAATTTTATCGCTTACCGAAAGAATGATGCAGAAGGTGATGAAGGACGTCAAGGGTCTTGAAATTGAAGCGCCTTTTAAGCGGATGTCCTATGACGAAGCGATGGGCCGGTATGGTTCCGACAAGCCGGATACCCGCTTTGGGCTAGAACTGGTAGACCTGTCCGAAGCGGTCAAGGACTCTGGGTTCAAAGTGTTCTCGGCAGCAGTCGCTGGCGGCGGGCAGGTAAAGGCGATCAACGTCAAAGGTGCCGCAGGCAAGTACTCCCGCAAGGATATTGACGCGCTCACCGAGTTTGTTGCTGTCTACGGGGCAAAAGGGCTTGCTTGGCTGAAGGCAGAAGAAGAAGGGCTTAAAGGGCCAATCGCCAAGTTCCTTGATGAGGAAGTCCAGCAGACTATCACGTCCCTGCTCCAGGCTGAAACAGGTGACCTGCTATTGTTTGTGGCTGATAAAAAGAGCGTTGTGGCCGATGCGCTAGGTGCTCTGCGCCTGAAGCTTGGCAAGGAGCTAGAGCTTATCGACCAATCGAAGTTCCAGTTCCTGTGGATTACAGACTGGCCGCTCCTTGAGTATGCAGAGGAAGAAGGCCGTTATTATGCGGCACATCATCCGTTCACAATGCCTGTACGAGAGGACCTGCCAATGCTTGAAACCGATCCAGGCAGTGTCAGGGCCCAAGCCTATGACCTTGTCCTGAACGGCTATGAGCTTGGCGGCGGCTCGCTGCGTATCTTTGAAAGAGATGTCCAGGAAAAGATGTTCTCGGTGCTCGGGTTCACAAAAGAGCAGGCAGAAAGCCAGTTCGGATTCCTGATGGATGCCTTTGAATATGGCACACCGCCGCATGGAGGGATCGCTCTTGGGCTTGACCGGATGGTGATGCTGCTTGCAGGCAGGACGAACCTCCGCGATACCATCGCCTTTCCAAAGACGGCAAGTGCCAGCGACCTCTTGACCGAAGCTCCAGGAGAAGTCAGTTCCGAACAGCTTCAGGAATTGAGTCTGTCACTGAATCTTAAAAAAGAGAAGGAATAAACTGGCAGTCCATTTACTTGAAATTCAAATTCTTCTGTGATATTATTTTGTTAAACATAAGAGTCCTGATGTGTTCGTTGTCCAACCTGAAGTTTTGACCGAACATTATGTACTTCGGGAGTCCGGGGTTTCCAGGCTGAGCACATGCCCCTGTGGATTGGGGACTTGCAAGGCCAGGGACAGGACACCCACCTGCTGAGAGCGGGTTCAAAACGAAGGCATTTAATCGACGGCACAATTGGGGCTCTTATACCCTACATAGCAAACCAGCTCCATGCAGATCTGCATGGAGTTTTTTTATGTTTTTACCCTTTTAAATTTTCTTGTTTTTAAAAGAAAGTATGATATATTGTTTAGCGGGTATAAGATTAGTACGTGGAATTTAGCAGATTTGGAGTGAGTGGAATGCTTCATCAATTTTCGAGAAATGAACTGGCCATCGGCAAAGAAGGCCTTGATATTATGAAAAACAGCACGGTGGCGGTCCTTGGGGTTGGCGGTGTCGGTTCGTTTGCGGCCGAAGCCCTCGCCCGTTCAGGCGTAGGCAGGCTGGTCCTGGTCGACAAGGATGACGTCGATATCACCAATGTAAACCGCCAGCTGATCGCTTTGCTGTCAACTGTCGGCCGGCCAAAGGTCGAGTTGATGGAGGAGCGCATCCGGGATATCAATCCTGATTGCGAAGTCATCGCCCTGAAGATATTCTACACCGAAGAAACGTATGAGCAGTTTTTCGACTATGGACTGGATTTTGTCGTCGATGCTTCCGATACGATTTCCTATAAAATCCATCTGGCAAAGGAATGTCTGAAACGCAATATTCCGTTCATCTCCAGCATGGGTGCGGCCAACAAGATGGACCCGACCCGTTTCCGGATTGCCGACATCTTCAAGACGCATACAGACCCGATTGCCAAAGTGATCAGGACGCGTCTGCGGAAAGAAGGGATTCGCAAAGGATTCCCGGTCGTGTTCTCGGACGAAAGCCCGATTATCAGCCGTGAAGACGTCAATAAAGTGGTCGGCAAGCAGGATGCCCCGATCAGAAAAGCGAAAATGCCGCCATCCTCCAATGCATTCGTGCCATCCGCCTGCGGGCTGATCATGGCAAGCTATGTTGTAAGGGAGCTTCTGAAGGATATTGAAATCCGGCGCGTGAATGATTAAAAAGAAGGTCCGCAACTCCCATGGTTTGGGTGCGGACCTTCTTGTTATTACGGCTCTGTTATTATTCATTGTTGATTCTCATAGAGTTGAAAATTATTAAGCGGAAAATTTCCAGTTATTGACGCAAATTTCACCTTAATAAGCGGAAATAAGGGGAAGAATTCCCCTTACCTTCTCAAAATAAGGCTGAATCCATAGATTTCAATCTCTATAACCGGAAAAACTCCTTCTATTTTAAGGAAAATTTGGGGGTTTTCCGAATTAACCGGACTTTCTCCCTTTATTTTTTCAATTTGAGTAAATCAACATTCAGCTATAGCAGGGCAATTTTTATAGGAGTCAGCTAAGACAGCTATTTCCTCGCCCCCATGATCTTCTCATACACCATTGCCAGCGCCTGCTCGAATTTCCCCGTCTTTTTTGGCTTGAAATACACTTTTCCTTTTAATTTGTCAGGCAGATACTGCTGCTTGACCCAGCCGCCTTCATAATCGTGCGGATAAAGATAGCCGATTCCGCGCCCTAGCTCTTTTGCGCTTTTATAATGGGCATCGCGCAAATGGTCGGGCACTTCGCCGCTTTTGCCTGCCCGGATATCACTTAACGCGGCATCGATCGCCAAATAGGCAGAGTTGGATTTCGGTGATAAACACAATTCAATCACAGCGTTGGCAAGCGGAATCCTTGCTTCCGGGAAACCTACCCTTTCCGCGGTTTCAATGGCAGCAAGCGTCCGTGCCCCGGCCTGCGGATTGGCGAGGCCGACGTCTTCATAGGCGATGACCAAGAGTCTTCTGCTGATGCTGACCAGGTCTCCGGCTTCAATCAATCTTCCAAGATAATGAAGCGCCGCATTCACATCGCTTCCTCTGATTGATTTCTGAAACCCGGACAAAACATCGTAATGGGCATCGCCATCTTTGTCATGCGCCAGGCTTTTTTTCTGCATGCATTCTTCAGCCGTGCCGACATCGATGAAAATCTGCCCGCCAGCATCGGGCTTCGTTGAAAGGACGGCAAGCTCAAGCGCATTCAGCGAGCTGCGAACATCTCCATTCGAAGCATTCGCAAAGTGCTCTAGTGCTTCAGGAGACACCTCGGCCTGATAATTCCCGAGGCCTCTCTCCTTGTCTTGGAGCGCACGGAGCAAAGCGGTCTTTATTTCGTCCGGTTCAAGAGGCTTAAGCTCGAAAATCTGGCATCTGCTCCGGATGGCCGGATTAATGGCGTGATACGGGTTGCTGGTTGTTGCCCCGATAAGGGTGATCATGCCATTTTCAAGATAAGGCAGCAGAAAGTCCTGCTTGGCCTTATCAAGCCGATGGACCTCGTCAAGAAGCAGGATGACCTTTCCCGACATCTTTGCTTCCGCAGCCACAATTTCCATATCCTTTTTGTTGTTTGTCACGGCATTCAGGGTCCTGAATGCATAATTGGTGCTTCCTGCTATCGCAGAGGCGATTGAAGTCTTTCCAATTCCAGGCGGTCCGTATAAAATCATCGAGCTGAGCTGCCTTGCCTGGACCATTCGGTAGATGATTTTCCCTTCACTGACCAGGTGGCGCTGGCCGATGACTTCATCGATGGTCCGCGGCCTCATCCGGAAGGCAAGCGGCTTTACGTTCATGTACTCTCACTCCATTACCTTTGAACATTTGATATAACTCTACCACACAGGGAAGAAAGGGCAAATGCATATGTTTCGGCAGATATGATATAATGGCTAATGTCTATCTTTTTACTATGATATTAAATAGTGGAGGCCTGTACAGAAATACGCTGCAGGCTATCATACAATAAATGACGGAAACTTGGAAATAATGGAAAAGGAATAATAGGGGGCTGGACGATGAAAATATCGACAAAGGGACGTTATGGAATGACGATCATGATTGAACTCGCCAAAAGGCATGGCGAAGGGCCGATTTCGCTAAAGGCGATTGCCCAGGCCAATGGTTTGTCGGAGCACTATCTGGAGCAGCTGGTGGCACCGCTCCGGAATGCCGGGTTTGTGAAAAGCATCAGGGGGGCCTACGGCGGCTACGTACTTTGCAAGGAGCCTTCCGAAATTAAAGCGGGCGATATCATTCGTGTGCTTGAAGGGCCGATCTCCATCGTCGAGGGAATGGAAGACGAGGAGCCGGCCAAGCGCGAGCTATGGCTCCGCATCAGGGATGCCGTCAAGTCAGTGCTTGACAATACAACAATCGAGGATCTGGCCAACCACACGCCTTCAGCGCGTGACAACGAGTCGGATGCCTACATGTTTTACATCTAATAAACCTCATGCAAGAAGAAGGTGGCAACTTTGGATAGAATATATTTGGATCATGCGGCGACAACGCCGATGCACCCTCAGGTTATCAGCAAAATGATGCAGGTTATGGAAACTCAGTTCGGGAATCCGTCCAGCATCCATTTCTTTGGCCGTGAGACAAGGCAAATTTTGGATGAAACAAGACAGATCCTCGCTGACAGCATTGGAGCAAAACCCGGGGAGATAATCCTGACAAGCGGCGGGACAGAAGCGGATAACCTCGCCCTGTTCGGCTACGCGGAAAATAACAAAGAAAAAGGCAAGCACATCATTACTACAATGATTGAACATCACGCTGTCCTTCACAGCGCCCATGAACTGGAAAGAAGGGGTTTTGAGGTCAGCTATCTTCCTGTTGACGAAAAGGGCATCGTTTCGGCAGAGGCTTTGAAGGACGCCTTGAGGGAAGATACCATCCTCGTGTCGGTGATGTACGGCAATAACGAAGTGGGAACCCTGCAGCCCGTAAAGGAAATCGGGGAACTTCTTTCAGGGCACCAAGCTGTATTCCATACGGACGCAGTACAGGCCTATGGAATAGAAAAGCTGGATGTCGAGGAATTGAAAGTGGACATGTTGTCCGTCTCCGCCCATAAAATTAATGGTCCAAAGGGACTTGGCTTCCTGTATGCAAGAGACGGGGTCCGCCTGTCAGCAAGGTCTTTCGGCGGCGAGCAGGAGAGAAAGCGCCGGGCTGGAACAGAAAACGTCCCGGGTATTGCCGCCTTTGGCGAGGCAGCCAGATTGGCGCTGCAGAACGCTGAAGAAAAGCGAAAGATGTATACAGGGTTTAAATCTGCTTTTATGGAAATTTTAAAAAAGAATGAAATTTTGTTTGCAGTGAACGGATTACTTGAAAAAAGCATGCCACATATTCTAAACTTAAGCTTTCCCGGCACGAATGTGGAAGCGATGCTGGTCAATCTGGACCTGGCAGGAGTTGCCGCTTCAAGCGGGTCGGCATGTACAGCAGGATCAATCGATCCATCGCATGTTCTTGTCGCCATGTTTGGAAAAGAGTCGGAGCGTTTGACCAATTCCATCCGTTTCAGCTTCGGCCTGAACAATACGATGGAACAGATTGAAACAGCAGCGGAGGAAACGGCCAGGATCGTCCGCAGGCTGACGCAGCGGTAAGTGCACTGGGATAAGGGCCTGGTCCCTAAGGAAATATCAACAAGAGAGGTGAGACATAATCATGGATAAATCACCTAAAGATACGAGAGTGGTTGTCGGAATGAGTGGAGGGGTTGATTCCTCGGTCGCCGCATTGCTTTTAAAACAGCAAGGTTACGATGTGATCGGCATCTTCATGAAAAACTGGGATGATACCGATGAAAATGGCGTCTGTACGGCCACTGAAGACTATAATGATGTCATTCGCGTCTGCAACCAAATCGGAATTCCATATTATGCAGTCAATTTCGAAAAACAATACTGGGATAAGGTTTTTACCTACTTCCTGGATGAATATAAGGCGGGCCGGACGCCTAATCCGGACGTTATGTGCAATAAGGAAATCAAGTTCAAGGCATTCCTGGAGCATGCGCTGAACCTTGGTGCGGATTATCTCGCAACCGGGCATTATGCGCAGGTCGAGTTCCGTGACGGAGAGTATAAAATGCTCCGCGGCCTGGATGAAAATAAGGACCAGACTTATTTTCTCAACCAATTAAGCCAGGACCAGCTGAAGCGTGTCATGTTCCCAATCGGCAGCCTTGAAAAATCAAGGGTACGCGAAATCGCCAGGGAAGCCAATCTCGCCACGGCGGCCAAAAAGGACAGTACGGGCATTTGCTTTATCGGGGAACGGAACTTTAAGGATTTCCTGAGCAACTATCTTCCTGCTCAGCCTGGCAATATGGAAACGCTGGAAGGGGAAGTCAAGGGCAAGCATGATGGCCTGATGTACTACACCATCGGCCAAAGGCACGGTCTTGGCATCGGAGGCTCCGGAGATCCGTGGTTCGTGATTGGCAAGGACTTGAAGCGGAATATCTTGTTTGTCGGACAGGGCTTTGATAATAAGAATCTTTATTCCGATTATATAAATGCCGTCAACATCAGCTGGGTTTCCGACAAGACAAAGCCTCAGGAATTTGAGTGTACGGCCAAGTTCCGCTACCGCCAGGATGATAACCCTGTCACTGTCGAACTTCTCGAGGATGGACAGGCAAGGGTTGTTTTCAAGGAACCAATCCGGGCTGTCACTCCGGGGCAGGCAGTGGTCTTCTATGATGGCGATGAGTGCCTCGGCGGAGGTACAATTGATGAAATCTACAAGGATGGCAGCAGGCTGACTTATGTCGGCTGATGATGCTCCCCGGCTCCCGATTGGGAAGCCGGGGATTTTTTCAGTTGGAACCCTTTCCTGCTGGAAGGATGGGAGAATCAGGATACTAGAAAAAGCATCGTGATCCTGCTGGGACCACACCTTCAATAATGATATACTTGACGAAAGAATGGAGCGTGGAATGATGGATAAAAATCAGGAAGGCATTCAATTTATGCAGGAAGGCAAATGGGAAGAAGCAGCGCGGGCGTTCATGGAAGCGATCGAGCAAAATCCCCAGGATGCGGTTTCCCATATCAATTTCGGGAATGTCCTCACTGCTGTAGGCGAAACGGAGAAAGCACTGAAGTTCTATGACCGTGCGCTTGAGCTTGATCCTGAGGCTGGTGCTGCCTATTTTAGCAAAGGGAATCTGTTTTATGACCAGGAATGCTTTGAAGATGCCAAACAGAATTTTGAACAGGCCCTAAAGAAAGGCCTCGAGTCTGGAGATAATTACTTTATGCTTGGAATGACTCTCCTGCAGCTCGATCAGGCGCGCTTTGCATTGCCATACCTGCAGAGAAGCACAGAGCTGCTGCCGGAAGACTCCGAAGCTCTCTTTCAATATGGCTTATGCCTGGCGAGGGAGGAGTATATCGATGAGGCTGTTGGGGTCCTTGAGCGTTGTGTGGCTCTTGACCCGGGGCATGCTGATGCCTTCTACAACCTTGGAGTGGCCTACGGGTTTAGGGAAGATGCTGAAAAAGCGCTGGAGATGTTCAACAAGGCGCTCGAAATACAGCCTGACCATCTGCTGGCGGGTCATGGAAAAAAACTGATTGAAGCCAATATGTAATAAGACGAAACGGAAGGAGAAGGGGGGCATGCTGAATGGACAGGCAGGATTCGCTTGACCTGTTTTCTGAACAGGGAACATACATAAAAGGCCGGCACCTGGTGACGATTTTTCATAATGAACAAAATGCGTATACCGTCCTCAGAATTCGGGTGGATGAGACAAACGACGAATATGACGACAAAGAGGCGGTCATCACAGGATATTTTCCTCGTATCCATGAACACGATACATATGTTTTTTTCGGGGATTTCAAAGAGCATCCGCGATTTGGCGTCCAGTTCCATGCCACCCATTTCCGCAAGGACCTGCCGCAGTCGAAGCAGGGGATCATCACCTACCTCTCGAGCGACCTGTTTAAGGGAATCGGGAAGAAAATCGCCGAGAGCATCGTCGACACGCTCGGAGAACACGCGATTACAAGGATCATGGAAAACCCTTCGCTGCTTGACAGCATTCCCAAGCTTGCACCGGATAAAGCAAAAGCTTTGTATGAAACATTAATGGAGCATCAAGGTCTTGAACAGGTCATGGTAGCTCTGAATCAATATGGTTTCGGACCCCAGCTGTCGATGAAAATTTACCAGGCCTACAGGGAACAGGCAATTGAGCTGATCCAGGATAATCCCTATAAGCTTGTCGAAGATATTGAAGGAATTGGCTTTGGCCGGGCTGATGAGCTGGGCCGGCAGCTTGGCCTTACCGGCAAGCATCCGGAGCGGATCAAGGCTGCCTGCCTTTATATACTTGAAACGTCCAGCATCCAATCCGGGCATGTCTATATGGAGGCTGAGGCACTCCTTAAGGAAATCAAATCGCTGCTTGAGGAAAATGATCCCCAGGAAGTAGAGTTCAATGACATTTCAAACGAGATTGTCAAACTCGGAGAAGAAGGGAAAATCATTGTCGAAGAAAGGAAGGTCTTTCTTCCTTCACTGTATTTTTCTGAAAAAGGGCTGGTTTCAAACATAAAACGGATTTTGTCACAGACGCAGTATGAAGACCAATTTCCACAATCGGAATTCCTGCTTGCGCTTGGCAATCTCGAAGAAAGGATCGGCGTCCAGTATGGTGCGAGCCAGAAGGAGGCCATCCAGACGGCTTTGATGTCTCCGATGATGATCCTAACCGGCGGCCCTGGTACAGGTAAAACGACGGTCATCAAGGGGATCGTCGAACTTTATGCCGAACTTCACGGCTGCTCGCTGGACCCAAAGGATTATAAAAAAGAAGAGCCATTTCCGTTCCTGCTGGCGGCTCCGACGGGCAGGGCGGCAAAACGGATGACGGAATCGACAGGGCTCCCGGCTGTCACCATCCACAGACTGCTGCGCTGGAATGGAGCCGATGGCTTTGATCATGATGAAGACCGTCAATTGGAAGGGAAAATTTTGATTGTCGATGAAACGTCCATGGTGGATACGTGGCTAGCTCATCAGTTGTTTAAAGCTCTTCCTGACCAGATTCAGGTTATCCTGGTCGGGGATGAGGACCAGCTCCCATCTGTAGGTCCCGGGCAGGTGCTGAAGGACCTTCTGGACTCCGGCAGGATCCCCGTGGTCCAGCTTGTGGATATTTATCGCCAGGCCGAGGGGTCATCGATCATTGAACTTGCACACCAGATCAAACAGGGCAGCCTTCCGAGCGACCTGACTGCCCAGCAGGGGGATCGCTCCTTTTTTCGCTGCCAGGCAGGGCAGATTGCCCAGGTGGTTGAAAAGGTTGTGGTCAATGCGAAGAAAAAAGGCTACAGCGCAAAAGAAATCCAGGTGCTGGCTCCCATGTACAGAGGGCCTGCGGGAATTGACCGCCTGAACCTGCTGATGCAGGAAATCCTTAACCCGAATGACGGGACGCGGAAGGAGCTGGCTTTTGGCGATGTGAAATACCGCGTAGGGGATAAAGTCCTTCAATTGGTCAATCAGCCTGAAGCAAATGTTTTTAACGGGGATATGGGCGAAATTGTCGCGGTTTTTTATGCGAAGGAAAATACGGAAAAACAGGACCAGATTGTCGTTTCTTTTGAGGGGAATGAAGTAACTTACACACGCCAGGAACTTTCGCAGATTACCCACGCCTATTGCTGTTCCGTACACAAAGCGCAAGGCAGCGAGTTCCCGATCGTTATTCTGCCGGTGGTAAAAAGCTACTATCGGATGCTTCGGAGGAATCTGCTGTATACAGCGATTACAAGAAGCCGTCAGTTCCTGATTCTTTGCGGTGAAGAAGAGGCGTTCCGGCTTGGAATTGACCGGGCGGAGGATACGAAACGAAATACCTCCCTTGTCGAGAAGCTTGTGGAGGCTTTCCCTGAAGCTGGCGACAAGCTGCAGCGCCGGCCGGAAAAAGGCGAAATGCAGGAATCTGGCGATGAGAAAAGGAAGCTTACTTATATGGAAGAGCTGTTCCGCGCCGATCCGATGATAGGAATGGAAAACCTTTCACCTTATGATTTCCTCGAGGAAAGCCGAAACTAAAAAATGTTCGGAAAGGTGGGACTCGCTTTGCGGACATTTTCCATGGTAAAGGGTCTGCCTGTCATAGATGTTGGCTCCGGCGAAAAGCTGGGGGAAGTTGCGGACCTTAATGTCTCAGGTGACGGCAAAGTTCTTGGACTTCTCCTGAAAAGAGGAAGTCTTCTCAGGAGAACCTATCTTGTCCCTGTTGCCAGCATCCTGGCCTGCGGTGAGGATGGTGTGATGGTCGATGGAGCAGATTGTCTTGAACTGCTGCAAACCAGGCCTGAATTCACTATTGAACATGAAGGACGGCTGGCGGGGCGAATGATGATTTCCAGGCAAGGACAGGAACTGGGGCTCCTTAATGATGTATATTTCAGCGAAGAATTGGGCACGATTGTAGGGTACGAATTAACGGATGGCTTTTTTTCGGACTTGATGGAAGGAAAGCGAGTAGTCAATCCTGTTGCTCCCCCTGCAATCGGAAAAGATGCCATCGTTGTTAACGTAGAGAACGAATGTTAACGAGGTGAGCATGGATGCTATCGTGCCCAAATTGCCAAAGCAAGGATATCGGGAAAATAGGGATCAATCAGTATTACTGCTGGAACTGCTTCATTGAATTGTCGCTTTCAAAAGGCGTCATTCATACACATCAGGTCGAAGAGGACGGGTCGCTAAGCTCCCTTGATGATCTTTTCGACGAGGAAGATCGCATGTACGGGATGTAACTCGCCGAATTCGGGGGAGCTTTCCGGCTCAACTAAATTTGGGACGAGGTGAGGCGCATGAACCGAGTAGTAACATCCGCACTGGTCATGGGAGCAGGAGTAGCTGCCTACAGTTATATGCAAAGGAATGGCATGATGAACAGGCGCCAAATGAAACAGCTTCAAAAAAGAATGGCTAAATTGTTTTAACACCTGGTCCCCTGTCGTGATGCAGGGGACCATTGTTTTATTGCGGCAGCCCCTTTAGTGAAAGTTTCCTCTATGCATATTCTCCTCTTCTCGTCTAAAAATAGTCGTAGGAGGTGAGGGTGTGGATATTCCAGTGAAATGGTTTTACAGGCTGGGGTTCTTGTTATTATTATTTATTGTCCTATATATATTTCTAAAATTGCAGGCGCTCTGGATTCCGGTCCTTCGGGTGGGGGCCACGCTGCTGCTGCCATTTGCCATCGGAGGGTTCATTGCCTATCTCCTCCATCCTGTCGTGGAAAGGCTCCATGGCCGGGGGCTCCACCGCGGAGTCTCTGTATTGATTATCTATCTCCTGTTTTTTGGAGGTGTCGGTATCGTGGTTTACGAGGGCACTCCCTTATTCATCCATCAACTGCGGGACCTTTCGGAAAATATTCCGTTTTTTGCCTCCCAGTATCGGGAGTGGCTGCTTGGGATTGAATATGAGACATCCAGATGGCCTCCCGCCATACAGGAAAGGATTGAAGAAGGCATCACGGGTGCGGAGGCAGCCCTTGAAGGAATCCTTGCTTCCATAATGGAAATGCTGAAGGGCATCCTGAATTTCCTTGTCCTCATTGCCATCATCCCGTTCATTGCCTTTTATATGCTGAAGGATTTCGACCATATGAAGAGGTTCGCCTGGTATATGACTCCTTCATCGTGGCGTGACCGGGGGAGGCATTTCTTGCGGGAAGTTGACACATCCCTTGGGAGCTATATACGCGGCCAGCTCCTGGTATGCCTGATCATCGGGGTGTTAAGCGCATTGCTGTTTCTGATTGCCGGCATGCCTTACTCCCTGCTGCTTGGCCTCATTGTCGGCATCACCAATGTGATTCCCTATTTCGGACCGGTCATTGGGGCTGTTCCCGCTGTCATCATCGCCGCAACCATCTCGATGAAAATGGTTGTAACCTGCCTAATCATCGTGTTTGCGCTTCAGTTTCTTGAGGGAAACATCCTTTCTCCGCTGATTGTCGGCAAAAGCCTGCATATGCATCCGCTCGTCATCATGCTTGCCCTTCTTGCCGGGGGCGAAATCGGCGGGGTTGCCGGGCTGATTCTGGCTGTACCGGTCCTGGTCATCCTCAGGGCGGCATTGCTTCATGCAAAGGATTATATCAGAATGAAACGGGCACAGATTCCGTAAATCCATTTGACAAAGGGAATCCAGCTTTTATATAATTCGGCTATAGCATTAAAATGATGAACATGTTGAAGGATCGAGTACGTTGCAGACCATCGCATAGAGAGGAATTCCCGAGGCTGAAAGGAATTCCCGGTGAAGGGCAGCGGAAGGCTAATCCGGAGTGCAGCTAAACACTGCCGTCACAGCCGCGTTAAGGCGTTTTGAGAGATGGATGCATCTGCATCCATAATCAGGGTGGTACCGCGAGTAAGCTCTCGTCCCTGTCCAGGGATGGGGGCTTTTTTTGTGCCCGGAGGACGTTCGTCATGGCCGGCAGACTTCAAGAAACAGCCGTCTTTAGCTTTTTGCCCCAGGAAGGATATTCCTGTAGCAGGCAAGTTCTACATAATAATAACGATAAGGAGGGAGCTGTATGAAACAGCTAACAGGTTCGGAAATCAGGCAGATGTTTTTAGAATTTTTTAAGGAAAAGGGTCATTCCGTGGAACCTAGTGCATCGCTCGTACCGCACGAAGACCCATCCCTGCTCTGGATCAACAGCGGGGTAGCGACATTGAAAAAATATTTTGACGGCAGGGTGATTCCAGCCAACCCGCGGATCACGAATGCCCAGAAATCGATCCGTACAAACGATATCGAAAATGTTGGCAAGACGGCGCGCCACCATACCTTTTTTGAAATGCTCGGGAACTTTTCCATCGGCGATTATTTTAAAGTTGAGGCCATTGAGTGGGCCTGGGAGTTCCTGACAGATGACAGATGGATTGGCTTTGATAAGGAAAAGCTCTCCGTCACCATCCATCCCGAGGATGAGGAAGCATTTGAGATCTGGAGCAAGCAGATAGGTGTTCCTGAAGAGCGGATCATCCGTCTTGAAGGGAATTTCTGGGACATCGGGGAAGGCCCGAGTGGTCCGAATACGGAAATCTTTTATGACCGCGGACCTGAATACGGGAACGATCCCGAAGATCCCGAGCTATACCCGGGAGGTGAAAACGACCGTTATCTTGAGGTATGGAACCTCGTCTTCTCCGAATTCAACCATAATCCGGATGGCACTTACACGCCGCTTCCAAAGAAAAACATTGATACCGGAATGGGTCTTGAAAGGATGGCTTCTGTCGTCCAAAACGTGCCGACCAATTTTGACACCGATCTTTTTATGCCGATCATAAAGGCTACAGAAGAAATCTCAGGTGAAAAATATGGCAGGAATGCAGAAAAGGATACCGCGTTCAAAGTCATTGCCGACCATATCCGGACAGTTGCGTTTGCTGTCGGTGATGGTGCCCTTCCTTCCAACGAAGGACGCGGTTATGTGCTGCGCCGATTGCTGCGGCGTGCGGTACGCTATGCAAAGAAGCTTAATATCAACCGCCCGTTCATGTTTGAGCTTGTTCCAGTTGTCGGTGAAATCATGACTGATTTTTATCCGGAAGTAAAAGATAAAGTCGATTTCATTGAAAAAGTCATCAAGAATGAAGAAGACCGCTTCCACGAAACGCTGCATGAAGGGCTTGCGATCTTGTCCCAGCTAATCAAGGGAGAAAAGGAAAAAGGAAGCGATACGATTCAGGGAGAGGATGTATTCCGGCTTTATGATACGTACGGTTTCCCGCTTGAGCTGACGGAAGAGTATGCCGAAGACGAAGGCATGAAAATTGACCATGACGGCTTCGAGGCTGAAATGGAGCGCCAGCGAGAGCGGGCACGCTCCGCCCGTCAGGACGTAGGCTCCATGCAGGTCCAGGGAGGAGTCCTTGGGGATGTGAAAGTGGAGAGTGAATTCGTTGGCTATGACAAGCTTGAGAGTGAAAGTAAAGTCGCAGTGCTTGTCCAGAACGGTGAACTAGTGGACGAGGTTACTGCAGGAGGAGAGTTCCATTTCATTCTCAATGTGACTCCTTTCTATGCGGAAAGCGGCGGCCAGATTGCCGACCGGGGAACGCTTGAGGCTGACGGTGTCAGAGTGCTGGTAAAAGATGTGCAAAAAGCTCCGAATGGCCAGAACCTTCACCATGGAGTCGTCGAGTCCGGCACACTTTCCCTTGACACAGTGGTTACAGCAAGGGTCGATCAGGCGAACCGCTCCAAAATCATCAAGAATCATACAGCTACCCATTTGCTGCATCAGGCTCTTAAGGATGTTCTGGGCACACATGTCAACCAGGCCGGTTCCCTTGTCGAGCCAGACCGCCTGCGCTTTGACTTTTCTCATTTTGGGCAGGTGACTCCTGAAGAGCTTGAAAAGGTAGAAACCATCGTGAATGAAAAGATTTGGAACAGCATTGGGGTAGAGACGGACTTTAAACCAATTGATGAAGCAAAGGCTATGGGTGCCATGGCATTGTTTGGCGAAAAATATGGCGACATCGTCCGTGTCGTGCAGGTCGGGGATTACAGCCTAGAGCTTTGCGGCGGCTGCCATGTTCCAAACACATCCGTGATTGGTCTGTTTAAAATTGTATCCGAAGGCGGTATCGGCGCCGGGACAAGAAGGATTGAAGGCGTGACTGGCGAGGCGGCCTATAAAGTGCTCAATGACCAGATTGCTGTCCTTAAAAATGCCGCAGCCAAATTGAAAAGTGCTCCAAAAGATGTAGCTTCAAGAGTTGAAAGCCTGCTGGCGGAAAACAGGCAGCTTCAGCGTGAAAATGAATCATTGGCCGCAAAATTGGGCAATATTGAAGCAGGCAGCCTTGCATCGAAGGTGAAAGATGTCAACGGCGTTCCAGTCCTATCGGCCCGTGTCCAGGCTGCAGATATGAACAGTCTGAGAAATATGGCGGATGACCTGAAGCAAAAGCTTGGCTCGGCCGTCATCCTGCTGGGCAGCTCCGATGGGGATAAGGTGAACCTGATCGCAGCTGTAACAAAAGATCAAGTGGAAAAAGGCTATCATGCCGGAAAGCTGGTTAAGGAAGCAGCCAGCATCTGCGGAGGCGGAGGCGGAGGCCGTCCGGATATGGCCCAGGCAGGCGGCAAGGATCCTTCAAAGCTCGATAATGCCCTGCAAATTGCTGAACAATATGTGAAATCGTTTGATATAAAGGCGAAGTAGTGTAAAATGTAGGTAACTTATGCCTGTCAACGAAAAAAGTGAGGTGCATTCGATGAGCTCTTTTGACAAGACAATGAAATTTAATTTTCCTGAGGAGCCGTTCGAGCATGATGTCAATGACGTGCTTTTCCAGGTATACGAAGCACTTCAGGAAAAAGGGTATAACCCTATCAACCAAATTGTCGGGTATCTTCTTTCCGGTGATCCGGCGTACATTCCCCGCCATCGCGATGCCCGCAACATCATCAGGAAACTCGAACGTGACGAAATCATTGAAGAACTGGTAAAGTCCTATCTTCGTACACAAGAGGAAAAATAGATGCGGACGATGGGCTTGGATGTTGGCACAAAAACCGTCGGTGTCGCTTTGAGCGACGAGCTGGGCTGGACGGCACAGGGGCTTGTAACCCTGAAGATCAATGAGGATAAGAATGAGTTTGGTTTTGAGGAATTAGGAGAAATAATAAAAGAGCACAGCGTCAGCAAAATCGTTGTCGGCCTTCCAAAAAACATGAACGGCAGTATTGGTCCTCGCGGGGAAGCCTGCCAGCGGTATGCCGAAGAATTAAAAAGGCTTTATGATCTCCCTGTCATCCTCTGGGACGAGCGTTTGACCACGATGGCAGCCGAGCGCGTGCTGCTCGAGGCGGATGTCAGCCGCAAAAAACGCAAGAAGGTTATTGATAAGATGGCAGCTGTCATGATTCTGCAAGGCTATCTTAACAGTCAAATTTAATGAGGTGAAAGAAATGGATCACGGTGAAAACAATATTACAGTAGTAGACGAAAACGGAAATGAACAGCTTTGCGAAGTGCTTTTCACATTTGACTCTGAGGAGTTCGGTAAGTCTTATGTTTTGTACTATCCAATCGGAGCAGAAGAAGATGAGGACGAGGAAATTGAAATCCACGCTTCCGCCTTCACTCCTACCGAAGACAATCAGGATGGGGAATTAATGCCAATTGAAACGGACGAAGAGTGGGACATGATCGAGGAAATGCTCGAGACATTCCTGGCAGAGCAGGAAGAAGAATAGAAATTCATGAAACCGGGGAGAAAATTTCCCCGGTTTTTTTGTATGCTGATTTTTGGAAAAAAATGTCGCATGATCTGTTTTATCGTAATTTTTTGCGACTTGCTTGTAGAAATATAGTATAATGGTGCGTGAAATCATTATGTGGTCAAATAGTCGCCCGGAGGGGAAAAGATGTCTGAGGATAAGAAAGCAGAAACTGCCAAGATGAGCAAAAATGAAAAGAAGAAATATATCTACGAAAAGCTTGTTGAACAGCAAAGCGAAGCCAGACTGGTCAGGCGCATTGTCCTGGTTGCGGCGGTTCTCCTGATTTTATTTGCTGCTGCTGCAGGCGCTGGAGGCTATTTTTATATAAACAAAGCTTTGCAGCCAGTAGATGAATCCAATACAAAAGAAGTAAAGGTTGAAATCCCGATAGGGTCCACTGTAACAGGTATCGGACAAATCCTGGAGGACAATGGAATTATTCGCGATGCCCGCCTGTTCCGCTATTACGTCAAGTTCAGGAATGAATCCGGCTTCATGGCCGGCGAATATAACCTGAATCCGTCCATGACCCTGCCCGAGGTTATTGCTTCCCTTAAAACAGGTACCCTTATGCAGGATGTTGTCATGCGGATTACGATACCAGAAGGCAAGCAACTGGCGCAAATAGCCGGAATCATTGCTGAAAAAACGGATTTGAACCAGGAAGAGATCATGAATAAGCTGAACGAAAAGGAATTCATTTCGAAGATGATGGATAAGTATCCCGACCTTTTGACAGAGGACATCCTCGATGAAAAGATTAAATATCCACTTGAAGGGTATTTATTCCCGGCCACCTATCCGTTTTATACGGAAGATCCGACATTGGAGGAAATCATCACAACCATGCTGGACAAAACAAAGGCCGTGGTTGAGGAGTATAGGGGACAGGGAGAGGAAAAAGGCCTTTCTGTCCATGAATTGCTGACGATGGCTTCCCTGATTGAGGAGGAAGCGACCCAGCAAGTCGACCGTGCAAAAATATCCAGCGTATTCTATAACCGCATGGAAACCGGCATGCCGCTGCAGACCGACCCTACCGTCCTGTATGCCCATGGAGAGCATAAGGACAGGGTCTACTATAAGGACCTCGAGGTTGAATCGCCTTATAATACCTATCTGCATAAAGGCCTGCCGCCTGGGCCAATCGCCAATGCAGGGACAACTTCACTGGAAGCGGCCGTGAATCCGGAAGAGACCGACCTTCTTTACTTCCTGGCTACGCCTGAAGGACAGGTGCATTTCTCCAGGACCCTTGAGGAACACAACAAGCTGAAGAACGAACACATTACCAACCAATAATTGACATGAACCGGAGAAATGCTGGGTATTAGCATTTCTCCGTTCTTTGTGCTAAAATAGTACAAGTGTTTTTTTAGCCGTTTTGATAGCGTCATTTACAGTGCCGAGGCTCATGATTGTGCAGTTTGCTCATGTCCGTATCCTCTGCAGTCTGTGAACGCTATTTTTTCTTGTCCTGGTCCATTTGGGATGAAAGTCAGAAAAAAGAGGTGAGCACGGCATGAAGGAAGGAAAGCTCCAGGAATACATTGAGCTGCTGATACCGGAACGTACAGGATTGCTGGCTGAAATGGAGACATATGCCACAGAGCATGGAGTTCCGATTATGGAGCCTGCCGGTATTGAAGCAATGCTGCAAATTTTGAGAATCAAATCGCCAAAAGCAATCCTTGAGGTTGGAACGGCGATCGGCTATTCGGCATTAAGGATGGCTTATGCCCTGCCTGATGCTAAAATTGTGACGATTGAACGCGATGAGCTAAGGCTGGATAAAGCCCGGGAGTACATTAAAGAAGCCGCCAGGGAATCGCAGATTGTGACGATTTTTGGCGATGCGCTTGAGACAAGGGATGAGGCTGGCAAGTGGGCGCCTTATGATGTGGTGTTCATTGATGCTGCCAAAGGCCAGTATCGGCGTTTTTTTGAGATGTATGCCGGCCTGCTCCGTCCTGGCGGAGTAGTCATTACCGATAATGTCCTCTTTAAAGGCCTGGTGGCAGAACAGCAGGAAATTGATAAAAAGCGAATACGCAATCTTGTTACTAAAATAGATGAATACAATCGCTGGCTGATGAGCCATCCGGATTATGATACCGTCATTCTTCCGGTGGGGGATGGCGTAGCGGTTAGTGTGCTGAGGTGAAATAGGATGAAGAAACCAGAATTGTTAGTGACTCCTTCTAGTGTGGCAGACATTCTCCCGCTGATCGAGGCTGGAGCGGATGCATTTATCATAGGCGAGCAAAAATTCGGCCTACGCCTCGCGGGCGAGTTCGGACGTTCAGAAGTCAGGCAGGCCGTTGAGATGGCCCATGCCCATGGAAAAAAAGTATACGTCGCCATGAATGCGATTTTCCATAATGACAAAATTCCGCAGCTTGAGGAATATATTGCTTTTCTAAAGGACATTAGTGCTGATGCGATAGTATTTGGCGACCCGGCTGTCCTTATGGCGGCAAAGGAAGTCGCTCCGGACATGAAGCTGCACTGGAATACAGAAACAACGGCGACAAACTGGTACACGTGTAATTACTGGGGCCGCAAAGGCGCGGGGAGGGCAGTGCTTGCCCGCGAAATCAATATGGACGCTGTGGTGGAAATCAAGGAAAATGCCGAGGTTGAAATCGAGGTCCAGGTTCACGGCATGACCTGCATGTTCCAGTCCAAACGCAGCCTGCTGGGAAATTACTTTGAGTACCAGGGAAAGGCGATGGAAATCGAGAACCGCAAAGTTCAGAAAAACATGTTCCTGCATGATAATGAACGCAACAATAAGTATCCAATCTTTGAGGATGAGAATGGGACACATATCATGAGCCCGAACGATATCTGCATCATTGATGAGCTCCAGGAAATGGTTGAAGCCGGAGTGGATTCTTTCAAGATTGACGGCATCCTCAAGGATTCAGACTATCTCATTGGTGTGACAAAGCTGTACCGCAAGGCAATTGACCTAGCCGTCAGCGAACCTGGCGAATACGAAAAGGTGAAAGATGGGCTCCTTGAACAGGCGGAAGAGCTCCAGCCGCAAGGACGTCAGCTTGACACAGGATTTTTCTTTAAAGAAACCGTTTATTAATAAAAATTTGACCTGTCTGCCAGCATGGATGCTGGCCCTGGATAAAAGGAGGAAGCACGATGACAGCAGTGAAAGAACCTATTTCACAAATCGTCAACGGAAAGCGTGTCATTGTCAAAAAACCGGAGCTATTGGCACCGGCGGGCAATCTTGAGAAATTGAAAATTGCCGTGCGCTACGGAGCAGATGCCGTCTTCATTGGCGGCCAGGAATACGGCCTTCGCTCCAATGCCGATAACTTTACCTTCGAGGAAATGAAAGAAGGCGTGGAATTCGCTGCCAAGTATGGCGCGAAGATTTATGTCACCACTAATATCTTTGCCCACAACGAAAATATCGATGGCCTCGAAGACTATCTTTTGGGATTAAAGGAAGCTGGCGTGCATGGAATCATCGTGGCCGATCCGCTCATCATCGAAACTTGCCGCAGGGTTGCTCCCGAAATAGAAGTTCATCTCAGCACCCAGCAATCCCTTTCCAATTGGAAAGCTGTCCAGTTCTGGAAAGAGGAAGGGCTGGAGAGGGTCGTGCTTGCCCGTGAAACGAGTGCGGAGGAAATCGCGGAAATGAAGGAAAAGGTCGATATTGAAATTGAAACCTTCATCCATGGAGCGATGTGCATTGCCTATTCAGGCCGCTGTACCCTGAGCAATCATATGACAGCCCGCGATTCCAACCGCGGCGGCTGCTGCCAGTCATGCCGCTGGGATTACGACCTTTACGAGCTTGCCGGCAACAAGGAAAAAGCTTTGTTTGCCGATAACGATGCTCCGTTTGCGATGAGCCCCAAAGATTTGAAGCTGATTGAGTCCATCCCGCGCATGATTGAGCTCGGCATTGACAGCCTCAAAATTGAAGGCAGGATGAAATCCATCCACTATATCGCCACTGTAGTCAGTGTGTACCGCAAAGTCATTGATGCCTACTGTGCCGACCCTGACAACTTTGCCATCAGGAAAGAGTGGCTTGAAGAGCTGGACAAGTGTGCGAACCGCGATACAGCCCCGGCGTTTTTTGAAGGAGTTCCAGGGTATAAAGAGCAAATGTATGGAAACCATAGCAAAAAGACAACATACGATTTCGCTGGTTTGGTGCTTGAATATGACGCTGAAACCAATATGGTTACCCTGCAGCAGCGGAACTACTTCAAGGCTGGCGACGAAGTGGAATTCTTCGGTCCTGAAATCGGGAACTTCACTTATGTGATTGAAAAGATATGGGATGAAGATGGAAACGAACTCGATGCAGCCCGACATCCGCTGCAAATCGTCAAGTTCAAGCTGGACAAGCCAGTATTCCCATACAACATGATGCGAAAGGGGAAGTAAGAATGGAACGCAAACCTGTTGTAATCGGGGTGGCCGGCGGTTCCGGTTCCGGTAAAACGAGTGTTACCAAGGCCCTTTATGAAAACTTTAAGGGCCATTCAATCATGATGATTGAACAGGATTATTATTACAAGGATCAGAGCGACCTCCCGCTTGAGGAACGCTTAAAGACAAACTATGACCATCCCCTTGCTTTCGATAACGATCTCCTGATTGAACATTTGAACCAGCTTCTGCGCTATGAGCCGATTGAGAAGCCGGTTTATGACTATACCATTCATACCCGTTCAAATGAGGTCGTGCATGTTGAGCCCAAGGATGTCATCATTCTTGAAGGGATCCTGATCCTTGAAGATGAACGTCTTCGCGAACTGATGGACATCAAGCTTTATGTCGATACGGATGCCGACCTGAGGATCATCCGCAGGCTGCTCCGCGATATTAAGGAACGAGGCCGTTCAATGGACTCGGTGATTGAGCAGTATGTCAATGTCGTCAGGCCGATGCATAACCAGTTCATCGAGCCTACCAAGCGCTATGCTGATATCATCATTCCTGAAGGCGGGCACAATCGTGTCGCAATCGACTTAATGGTCACTAAGATCCAAACTATTCTTGAACAAAAGTCTTTTTTATGACACAATAGCATAAATAAAGATAACAAATAGGCAATAAACAGCGCGCGCCCTTTTTTCAAGGACGCGCTCCTGTATATAAAAAAAGCAATTGAACATTCCTACATAAAACTATTGGGGAATTGTGAAGATTAGAAGGAGTGAAGGATTTTGGCTACAGAAAAAGTATTTCCGATGACACTTGCGGGAAAACAGAAGCTTGAACAGGAATTGGAACATTTGAAAACGGTTAAACGGAAGGAAGTTGTGGAGCGCATCAAAATTGCCCGCAGCTTTGGAGACCTTTCCGAAAACTCCGAGTATGATTCGGCGAAAGAAGAACAGGCTTTCGTTGAAGGAAGGATCACAACGCTTGAAAACATGATCCGCAATGCGAAAATCATTGAAGAAGGAGAACTGGGCAGCGATACAGTCGCTCTTGGCCGTACCGTTACATTCATAGAGCTTCCGGACGGGGAAGAAGAGTCTTATTCCATCGTAGGAAGCGCCGAAGCAGATCCTTTCGAAGGCAAAATTTCCAACGACTCGCCGATTGCCAGAAGCTTGCTGGGCAAAAAGGTAGGCGATGAAGTAACCGTCCAGACTCCTGGAGGCGAAATGGCTGTACGCATCACATCCATTAAGTAATAACAGTATATAAGTTTGAAATAACCCATCCTCGTCAACACTTTTGACGAGGTGTTTTTTATGAGGAAGAACAGGCTGATGGCCTGGCTGGCTTTATGCATGCTGTGCATTGGCCTGCTGATTGCGAGGCTTGCCCAGATCCAGCTGATTTCAACTACGTCCTTTTCGGAACACGATATCAATCTCCTCGAAGCCAGTGTAAGGCAGAGAGCCCAGGAAATCGTGATTGATAATGGCCGGGGCAATTTTCTTGACCGTTCAGGGGAGCCGCTCGTTTATGAGAAAAATCCAGTTTTGGTCCTTTTTCCCTTTCTTAAACACATGGAGTGGCCAGCCGAAAAAGTGGCATCGATTGCAGGTGTTTCGGCCAATGCCATTTCAAGAGCGCTAAAAGATGCAAAAGAACCCTTTGCCTTTGGCTTCCCTGAACCAATAGCCCTTTCACAGAGGGAAATGGATCAAATCAATACACTTGAAATACCCGGCGTATTTGCCGTTGAGCAGAAGTTCTTGCTTCCTGACAGGCAGGCAGCACAGCTTATCGGAATAAACGGTGAGAACCCAAGCCTGGTTAAAAAGCGCTATGGCGATAAAGAGTTTTTGCCGAGAACGTTAACGGGGCTGTCGGGGCTTGAAAAAAGCTTTGATGAATTCCTGATTGGCGAAGGAAAATCAAGGCTTGTCTACCATGTCGATGCCATTGGTTCACCGCTGTTCGGAATCAATGTCAAATATTCCGAGCCGGCAAATCCTTTTTACCCAGTGAATGTAAAGACGACTATCGATAAAGACCTCCAGGAAATTTCCGAGGGTCTTGCCGATCGGCACCAATTGAAAAAAGGCGGCCTGGTGCTGCTGGATATCGAGAGCAATTCGGTTCTGGCAATGGTTTCGCGGCCGAAGCTTAACCGGAAGAATCCCTTTGGGGATGCAGGTGTTGAAAATATGATGGTCAAACAGCAAATCCCAGGATCGGTGTTTAAAACGGTCGTCGCGGCAGCAGCCATAGACTATGAACTGGCACCCGCAGCGCGGAGGTTCGACTGCAGCAAAAAAATAAACGGGGAACCAGATTTAAAGTACCAGCATGGAGTACTGGATTTCCCACAAAGTTTTTCGAGGAGCTGCAACAGGACATTTGCCGACCTGGCAAAAGAACTAAAGAAAATCGACACAACCATCATGGAAACTTATGCAGAGAAGCTGTCACTTACCGGCAGTGTTGGCTGGTCAGGGGATATCTTCCACACTGAAAACTTTAAACAGTTTGCCGATGAAGAAAGCGGCAGAGTATTCAGCTCTGAAAAGGCGAGGCAAGACGATAATTTCGCTGCGCTCTCCGCCATCGGCCAGCATGAAGTAAGGGTCAGCCCGCTGGCAGTGGCCAATATGATGGCAACCATTGCCCGGGGCGGAGAAAAGCTGATGGTGCGGACGGTTGAAGCAGTGGAATATCAAAATGGTTCGAAGCTGGTTGGCTTTGAAGCAAAAAAACTTCCCGGAGAAACGCTCTCACCGTACACGGTCCAAAACCTCCAAAAGCTGCTTCGTGAAGTCGTAACCGATGAGAAAGGCACAGGCCGCTGGTTTAAGGAACTTCCGTATGCTGTGGCAGGAAAGTCTGGAACGGCTGAAACAGGCAGGCATAAAGAGGGAAGGCAGATGCACAGTAAATGGTTTGCAGGTTATTTTCCTTATGAAAAGCCAAAATATGCCCTTGTCGCTGTCAGCCTCGATGTGCATGAAGAAGAAGGCGGGGTGAATGCCCTTTTTGCTGACATGGTGAAGGAGCTTTACCAATCAGACCAGAAAAAAGCTGCAGAATAAATCTTGTCCTCAAACTAATTCCTGGTGCAAAACAGGAAGAGTGGGATGCTGACTGCCTTGTTATGGGAGCCAGGCAGGCCGCAACAGGTAAAAATCCTTCATGTTTGGATAAAGACATGATAAAATGTTGGCAACCTGATAAAGGGAGTGAAGGATGTTGGGAAAAAATCTTACTGACGAGGGTTCAAGGGCTGGGAAGCTGACCAAAAGAAGAAAGACGAACCTTATTTTAAATAGCTTAATCGCAATTGTTCTCCTCTTGATCATCTTCGTATCGGTCAACATTTTTTTTGGTGACAGCCAGAGCGGTGAACAGGCTGAGAATACTGCACCAGCCCAGGAAGAAACCGAAACGGGCGGCAATGGACAGGAATCCGGCTCTGGCGAATCCGATGCCGCAGGAAGCGATGAGGATGTGGCGGCAGATGAAACTGGCGATTCCTCCGGAGAGGAAGAAAATGCTGAGCAGAATGAAGACCAGAATGCCGAGGAAGGCAATGAGGAAGAGGGCGAGCGAGTTGTCACTGAAGGCGGCAGCAGCCCGGATGTCAAACAGACCATCGTGGATCCAAACTGGGAGCCTGTAGGAACGTCACAGAGCGGCGAGCATGTGGCTGTCTATGACAAAAACCATGTAGACTGGCAGGAAATGCTTAAAGCGATTTCCTATGCTACAGGCATTGACCAGGGAAATATGACGGTGTGGTTCCTGGGCAATAATGGCGGTCCAAACAGCGCTGCCGGGACAGTATCCGAAAAAGGCGGAAACCAGAAGTACCGGGTGGCGATTGAATGGGTTGACAATGAAGGCTGGAAACCTGTTAAAGTAGAAGAGTTGAATCAATAAGAATGACACCCGCACCAGTGCTGCACAACTCGCAGGACTGGAGACGGCTGCGGAGGAAGGATTGACAGAATGAAAGTAGCAATCATTGGAGCAATGGAAGAAGAAGTAACGTTGTTAAGGCAAAAGATCGGGAATGCCGTACAGGAGACAATAGCTGGTTTTGAATTTACATCAGGAACGATGGAAGGGAAGGAAGTCATCCTCCTGCGGTCGGGGATAGGCAAGGTCAATGCGGCCATGTCAACGACCATCCTATTGGAAAGATTCAAGCCAGATTATGTGATAAACACAGGTTCTGCCGGGGGATTGAATCCGGCGCTGAATGTCGGAGATGTCGTTATTTCAAGCGAAGTGCGCCACCATGATGTCGATGTAACGGCTTTCGGTTATGAATATGGCCAAGTTCCACAGCTGCCGGCAGCGTTTGAAGCAGAAGCCGGGCTTGTCGGGATCGCCGAAGAAAGCGCCAGGGAAATTGAGGGGATTCAGGTGGTCAAAGGCTTGATTACCACCGGGGACTCTTTTATGAATGACCCTGGGAGGGTTGAGTTCATCCGAACAAAGTTCAACGGACTGCAGGCTGTCGAAATGGAAGCTGCAGCAATCGCCCAGGTAGCTTATCAGTATGGCGTGCCGTTCGTCATCATTCGTTCCTTGTCGGATATTGCGGGAAAGGAATCGGGCGTCAGCTTTGAGAAGTTCCTGGAAACTGCAGCCGTCAATTCCGCCAATCTTGTGATGAGAATTACCGCGGCAATTAAATAATCGAACGTTGCGAAAGGCCTCTCCGATATTTTTAAGGAGCGGTCTTTTTCGTGAACAGACACCCTCTTCAGGCTTGAGGCATTACCCTTTTTTTTTACACAATTTACATGCCCACAGCAAGCCTATTCTGTGTTAAATTAGGGATATGATTGTTTCCTGGCTTTATAGTTTAGCATAGTGATAGAAAGGTGATTAATGTGAACGTAAAGCAATTGTATGAAAAGATGGTGGATTATCGGCAATTTGGGATTGTCCTTATGGCTGTAGGCGCGTTCTTCTACCTGGGTGTCATTCTTCCTTCAGTGACTGCTGTAATGGCAGATAAATATATTGCAATGGGGGCATCAACAGGCTTCCTGTTCCTATCCGTTCTTTCTTTTATCCTGGCGAAAAAATGCCAGGGGAAACTTGCTGAGACGGAAGAAGGACTAGAATATTTAATGAACCAAAAACGTCCGTAAAGGGCGTTTTTTTATTTATTTTTAAAAACTGGAGAAAAATGGTTTACATTTCATCTAATTGTGGATATAATTACCACTGTAGGAAAAAATTCTTAAGGAGGTCGAGTGAAATGAACAAGGGATACACAAAAGGAACAGCACAACTTCATGCTTTTACCACGCATTCGACCGATACGGACTGGACCGCTTAAGGATTTTCTGACTAAGCATATCCATGCCGCAGGGAGAATCGTGCCCTGCGGCATTTCTATGTCCTTTTTTAGGCCGCAGGGATTCTCTCTGCGGCTTTTTATATTGGATATGAAAAAGGAGGTGAACCCGTGATGACCTTAAATATCTTATTCTTTACCATTACCATCAAAAAACGTGAAATGTCACTTGAGGAAGTCCGCCATAATGAAATGGTTGAAAAGCTTCTTGAAGAAAACAGGGACCGTCAGGCACAGTATATGCGCCAATTTTAATGAAGCTTTTAAAAAAACTATAGAAAGGTGGGCTATTAAATGATCATGATTCAAAGCAGAGCAGCAATTTACCTGGTGGAGATGGATTCCACCTAGCCGAGGAGGATGAAAAATGTCGCTGCACGTACTGTTGCTGACACTTGTTTTCAGGAAAAGGAAACATCATTATGAGACCAGAGGATTGTAACAAAATGTTCACAGCCTCCCCCTTTTAGCAAATTGTAAATGTGTTAAATTTGAAGCAAATCAGCCATTCGGCAAAGGGGTGTGGAACCATGTTTTCAATTGTAATGGGCCTCGTGATTTGCGCAGCGATCGGCAGCATCATTGCTGCCGAAGTGAGTGTAGAATAAAAGCGGAAGCGTCCTGCTGGCATCACGCCGCAGGGCGCTTCCGCTTTTTCGCATATGGCATAATTTTCAAAAGAAAACTTTTGATTCGGACATACACGAACCCGCCTTTCTTTTCATAGGAATCTATATAGGCAATAGCCTAATTACGCGGGGGGTGGAAACGTGTCTGGAATATTGGCAGCACTTGGCTACTTAGTAAAGGAATTTGTCTTTCTTGTTTCTTATGTTAAAAACAATGCATTTCCCCAACCGCTGTCTGCAGCTGACGAGCGGAAGTATTTGCGTTTGATGGCGCAGGGTGATGGCCATGCACGCAATATGCTGATTGAACATAATTTGCGCCTTGTCGCACATATCGTGAAGAAATTCGAAAACACTGGGGAGGACTCGGAGGACCTCATTTCAATCGGCACCATCGGCTTAATCAAGGCGATTGAAAGCTATTCGGAAGGAAAAGGGACGAAGCTGGCCACTTATGCCGCGCGTTGTATTGAAAACGAAATTCTTATGCATTTGCGTGCTCTGAAGAAAACGAAGAAGGATGTCTCGCTCCATGATCCAATAGGGCAGGATAAAGAGGGAAATGAAATCTCCCTTATCGACGTCTTAAAATCGGAATCGGAGGATGTTATTGACACAATCCAGCTGAATATGGAGCTGGAAAAGGTAAAGCAGTATATAGGGGTGCTGGATGAACGCGAAAAAGAAGTGATAATCGGCCGCTTTGGCCTAGATTTGAAAAAGGAAAAAACCCAGCGGGAAATCGCCAAGGAACTCGGCATCTCCCGGAGCTATGTCTCCAGGATTGAAAAAAGGGCCCTGATGAAAATGTTTCATGAATTCTACCGGGCTGAGAAGGAAAAAAAGAAAAACAAAGGATGAATGTTCTTTTCATATTGAGGACGGCCGCTGTTATTGTAGTGTGTGCAGCGTTCTTCTCCAGGTCCAGTCCGAAAGCGGCGTGCTTTCGGACTGGACCTTTTAGTTTCCCGGAATTTTGGGAGGAGGCGTCATTGCCTTTTTTCTGGTCTTCTTAATTTTTTTGTTGTCCGTCGCCGGATCTATTGTCCGATCCCCCGGTTTTATTAGCCGAAAAGATGCTTGTATTGTCCGGAAACTCGGTTCTATTGTCCAGAAAAGCAGTTCTATTGTCGGGAAAACCAGTCCTATTGTCCGTCGCCGGATCTATTGTCCGATCCCCCGGTTTTATTAGCCGAAAAGATGCTTGTATTGTCCGGAACCCCGGTTCTATTGTCCAGAAAAGCAGTTCTATTGTCGGAAAAACTATGCCTATTGTCCGCGGCCGGATCTATTGTCCGACCCCAAGGTTTTATTAGCCGAAAGGATGCTTGTATTGTCCGGAAACTCGGTTCTATTGTCCAGAAAAGCAGTTCTATTGTCGGGAAAACCAATTTCATCTTGAGAGAAGTTGTCATTGCCTTTTTTCTGTCCATCCCTTATATTTTGGGTCCTGAAGTAGGCGTCAGACAGGCTGAATCCTTTATAATGGTTACAAAAGGGGGAGTACCAATGAAGTTTTCTGCATATTCTGATGTCTGGGATTTAGACGTGTTTTTCAAAGGGGGAAGCGGGTCGGAGGCGTTCGCGGCCCATCTTGAGAATGTAAAAAAGGGGATTGCGCTTTTCCGCGAGAAAGTTGAAGCCTGGGCCCACAAGGGAGATTTACAGTCCGCAGAAAGCCTTAAAGGCCTGATCAGCCTGTTTGAGGAGAATGCCAAGTCTATCCGACAGGCAGGAGCTTTTGTCAGCTGCCTGCAGGCGCAAAATACCTCTGATAAAAAAGCCACTGAGCTTAAGGGGAAAGTGACGGACCTGAGCGCAAAGTTCCAAAATGCCCTGCTTGAATTTGATATGAAGCTTGTTGAGGTCGGTGAGCAGGAATGGAAACAGATGATGGAGGACCCATTCCTTAAGGAGCTACGCTTTGTTTTGGAGGAGCGTCGCGAAAGAGTGGCGGAAAAGCTCCCGGCACAGGAAGAAGCGCTGATTACATCTTTAAGTACGGATGGCTACCATGGCTGGAGCCAAATGTATGATTTGCTTGTCAGCTCCATTAAAATTCCGTTTATGGAAAATGGCGAAGAAAAAAGACTGTCCGTCGGCCAGGCAGCCAACAGGTTTTCAGACAGGGACCGCCAAGTAAGGGAGCGCGTCTTTAAGGAGTGGGAAAAAGCCTGGGGAGAAAAGCGTGATTTTTTTGCCAAAACGCTGAACCACCTAGGCGGGTTCCGGTTAAATGTGTATGAACAGCGGGGATGGGAGGATGTTCTCAAAGAACCTCTTGATCTGAACCGCATGAAAAAAGAAACCCTGGATGCCATGTGGGCGGCCATCTCGGAAAAAAAGCAGCCTTTTGTTGACTTTCTGAATCGCAAGGCAAAGCTGCTAGGTCTTGACCAGTTAAGCTGGTACGACCTTGATGCGCCCATCGGCAATGCAGAAGGAAAAATGTCTTACCAGGAAGGGGCCGAGTTCATCATCAACCATTTCTCCAGGTTCGGGAGTGAAATGGCAGGCTTTGCAAGCATGGCTTTTGAAAACAGGTGGATTGAGGCGGAAGACAGGCCGGGGAAGGCTCCAGGCGGCTTTCATACTTTTTTCCCGGAGAGCGGCCAGTCAAGGATTTTCATGACCTACTCCGGAACTCCATCGAATGTGTCGACATTGGCTCACGAGCTCGGTCATGGTTTCCATACGTATGCGATGCGCGACATGCACCTGCTAAACAGGAACTATGCGATGAATGTGGCTGAAACGGCTTCGACATTTGCGGAAATGATCGTGGCGGATGCGGCAATCAAAAATGCTGATTCCAAGGAAGAAAGGCTCAGCCTTCTCGAGGATAAAATTCAGCGCTCAGTGGCCTTGCTGATGAACATTCATGCAAGATTCATGTTTGAAACAAGCTTTTATGAGAAGCGGAAGGAGGGCATAGTCAGCGCGGAAGTTCTGAATCAGCTAATGGAACAAGCCCAGAAGGAAGCGTACGGAGATGCCCTTGCTGAATATCATCCATTGTTTTGGGCTTCAAAACTTCACTTTTATATCACTGGAGTGCCTTTTTACAACTTCCCTTACACATTCGGCTTCCTCTTCTCGCTCGGGATCTATGCCGAGGCACTTGCCGGGGAAGAAGGGTATGAAGAAAAGTATATTGCGCTTTTGAAGGACTCCGCTTCGATGACAGTTGAAGCTCTGGCAGAGAAGCACCTTAAGGCAGACCTTACCAAAAAGGAATTTTGGGCAAAGGCGGTCCAGCTCTGCATAAACGATGTCGAGGAATTCCTTGCGCTGACAGAATAATTTGACAGGCTGCCCCAGAGATGTCATCCAGCCGGGGGCAGCCTCCTGCTTCAAAATAGTTGCAGCCTAGCGTGCAAGTGGTATAATATCACAAATGGTATAGTCGCCTGAGCTTCCCCGCAGGGAGGTTATTTGTGTTTCACACACTTGAATTCCGGAGGTTGTTGCATTGATACAAAGCCTGTATCGCCTAATGATCGAATTGACCAACCGCAGATGGTCCTCCACGCTTTTAAAGAGATTTGCCCGCTCAAGTGCGAGCAAATGGGTGGTGCCGTCCTTTGCCAGAACGTATAAAATCAATCAGGAAGAAATGGAAAAGGAACTGGGTGAGTACAAAAGCCTGCACGATTTCTTTATCAGAAGGCTCAAGCCGGGGACAAGAATCACGGAGGCTGCCTCCGATGCGATTGTGAGCCCGGTGGATGCTATAATTGAGGATATTGGCCCTGTAGTCCCGGAACTGGAAATCCATGTGAAAGGAAAGGTTTATTCGATTGCCGAGATGCTAGGCAGCGCAGAAGCAGCAAGCCCATATCGTGAAGGCACCTACATGGTCCTATATTTGAGTCCAACGCATTATCACCGTATTCACAGCCCGGTGTCCGGAACAATCCTGAATCAGTGGTCGCTGGGTTCCCGCTCCTATCCTGTTAATGCTCTTGGGCTGAAATATGGGAAAGGGACTTTATCCAAGAACTATCGGATGGTCACTGAGATTGACTATGGAAGTGGAAGGCTGGCGCTTGTAAAGGTAGGTGCCATGTTTGTGAACTCGATCGAAACAGTCCATGAAGGGGAGAGGCTCAAAAAAGGGGAAGAAATGGCCTATTTTTCATTTGGCTCCACGGTGGTTCTTCTGTTCGAAAAAGACGGGATAGAACTAGCAGAGGACATTGTGCTCCCTGCTCATGTGAAAGTCGGTGAAAAGCTGGGAACTTTGACTCCAAGACACTAAGGCTTCCTGCACAGGGTTTTGCTCTGTGCTTTTTCCTTGTCCACGGGGATTAAGATCAAGGCGGAAAAAACAAAAAACGTCCCGGACCTGGGACGCTGTTGTCAGGAAGAATATCGAATTTTGTGGGAAAGCGATCTCCGCTTGATTTCTGTTTCTATTAAGCGGATAAAGTCCGTATTAAGATTCAATTCTACTGCCTTGTAGTAGGACTCGATCAGCAATTCGTCGGAAAGCTTGCGCATTATCATTCACCCCCGAAAATGAATGTATAATATAGGACTAGAAGACATATACTGGTAAGTTGTACCCTTACTCTAACAGAATTAAACACCGAGAACAACCGTTCTACTTATCCACATTATTCCGTGGATAAGCTGTGGTTAATCTGTTCATAAAGGGGAAAATAACTCATGTTACAGACTGTATAATGTGAATAAGGTTATCCACAACTCATGGAAAAAGGAAAATTTTGTCGAAAAATTTTAAATCCCTTTTTATTATATTTTGAAACAGAGGATAAAATTGGTTATGATGTTAACGGTATGAATGGAATTATAAATAATGAGGTGTAGCATTGTGCTAAACAATTTTTTGCCGGACCAGCATGTGAAGAGTATATTTGAAATAACGCCGGAAAGCTTAAAGGAAAAAGGTGTAAAAGGCATTATTACAGATTTGGACAACACCCTTGTTGAGTGGGACCGTCCCAGCGCCACTCCAGATTTAATACAATGGTTTGAAAATATGAAACAAAACAATATTCTTGTGACAATCGTTTCTAATAATAACGAAGACCGGGTCAAGCTTTTTGCGGATCCTCTCGTTACACCATATATATACCGTGCCCGCAAACCAATGACGAAAGCTTTTAATAGGGCAGTAAAGGATATGGGACTGAAAAAGGAGCAAACGGTTGTGATCGGGGATCAGCTGCTGACAGATGTCTTTGGAGGCAATAGAGGCGGTTTCCATACGATTCTCGTCGTACCGGTAGCAAAGACAGACGGGCTGGTCACCAGGTTTAACCGTACTGTGGAACGAAGGATTTTAAATTGGTTCAGGAAAAAAGGCAAGCTAAATTGGGAGGACTAGAAGTGAGTAACGAGCAAATCGTATGCACAGGCTGCGGTGTGAAAGTTCAAACAGAAAAACCCGAGGAATTGGGCTATGCGCCGCCGTCATCGCTGGAAAAAGAAGTTATTGTCTGCCAGCGCTGTTTTCGTTTAAAGCATTATAACGAGGTCCAGGATGTCAGTTTGACCGATGATGACTTTTTAAAAATCCTGAATGGAATTGGAGAAAAAGATGCTTTAATCGTCAAGATTGTCGACATTTTTGATTTCAATGGCAGCTGGCTGCCGGGAATACAAAGATTTGCCGGAAAAAACCCTGTCCTGCTGGTTGGAAATAAGGCGGACCTCGTTCCGAAATCCGTGAAACAAAACAAGCTGATGGATTGGATGAGGAAAGAAGCAAAGGATCTTGGACTTGTTCCGAAAGACGTATTCCTTGTCAGCGCGGCCAAAGGGAAAAATATCAGGGAATGTGCGGCGGCCATTGATGAATACCGCGATGGACGTGACGTTTATGTGGTCGGATGTACCAATGTGGGCAAATCAACTTTCATCAATCGGATCATTAAGGAAGTCACCGGGGAAGGGGATGTGATTACCACCTCGCACTTTCCGGGGACCACGCTTGACATCATAGAGGTGCCGCTGGAAGACGGAAAAGCCCTGATTGATACACCTGGAATTATCAACCACCATCAGATGGCGCATTTCGTCGATAAGAGGGATCTCAAGGTAATTACGCCAAAGAAGGAAATCAAGCCGAAGATTTACCAGCTTAATGAAGGACAGACGCTGTTCTTTGGGGGACTGGCAAGGTTTGATTACCTTTCCGGGGGAAGAAAATCCTTTACGTGCTATCTTTCAAATGAATTGAATATACATCGCACAAAGCTTGAAAATGCTGACGAATTGTATGAAAAGCATGCTGGTGAAATGCTGACTCCGCCAAGGCAGGAACAGCTTGACTCCTTCCCCGAGCTTGTGAGGCATGAATTCACGATTAAGAATGAAAAAACAGATATTGTCTTTTCGGGCCTAGGCTGGGTTACACTCAACGAAGCAGGTGCCAAGGTTGCGGCGTATGTGCCAAAGGGAGTTTCTGTTATGGTCAGGAAATCTTTAATTTAGACAAGAGAGCGTAATTTAGGGGGAGCGACGATGAAGAAGTTTTATGGGGTACTGGGATGTCCAATTGCCCATTCCATGTCACCGGACATGCATAATGATTTATTTTCCTATTACGGAATTGACGCGGCCTACCATCCTTTCCACGTCGAGAAAGATGATCTTGAGGAAGCGATCAAAGGATTGAGAGCAATCGGGGCAGGAGGCTTCAATGTCACCATTCCCCATAAAACCGCTGTGATTCCGCTGCTTGATAAAGTCGACCCGCTTGCCTTGGCAATAGGGGCTGTCAACACGGTGGTAAACAATCAGGGTGTCCTTACAGGCTACAATACAGATGGCAGAGGCTTTGTCAAAAGCCTTGCCGGCAGTCTCAAATCCCTGTCTGATAAAAAAACCCTGATTGTTGGAGCAGGCGGCGCGGCAAGGGCCATTTATTTTTCATTGGCTGAGGCAGGAATCAGGGAAATTGATATCTGCAATCGGACAGCGGAAAAAGCGGAAGGGCTGGCTGCCTCCTGCCCATTTCCGGTCTCCACGTCGATTCTTGGAATGGAGCGCGCGGGGGAACAGCTTGATCAATATGACCTTGTTGTCCAGACGACTTCGATCGGGATGGATCCGGATACGGAACAGATTCCATTTGCTGTCCGAAAAGTGAAAGAAGGAAGTTTGGCGGTCGATATCATCTATAACCCGCTTGAGACCAGGTTTCTAAGGGAGGCTGCTGCGTTGGGAGCCCGCATCCAGAATGGAATAGGCATGTTTGTTTACCAGGGAGCGCTTGCTTTTGAGAAATGGACAGGCATCTTTCCGGACACCGGCCGGATGAAAGAAAAAGTGTTGAAACAACTAGGAGGATCTTCATGCTAACAGGAAAACAAAAACGATTTTTAAGGGCCGAAGCCCATCACCTCAATCCGATTTTTCAAGTCGGCAAAGGCGGGGTAAATGATAATATGGTTCAGCAGATAGCCGATGTGCTCGAGGCGCGTGAACTGATAAAAGTAAGTGTCCTGCAAAACTGCGAGGAAGACAGGGATACCGTTGCAGAAAAACTCTCAAAGGGTGCCCGCGCCGAACTTGTCCAAGTCATCGGCAATACCATCGTCCTTTACAAGGAATCCAGGGAGAATAAAAAGCTGAATCTCCCACGGTAAGCAGCAAGGAGGGTTCGATATGAAAAAGATCGGGATATTGGGAGGCACCTTCAACCCTCCCCACCTTGGCCATTTGATCATCGCGAACGAGGTTTTTCATGCTCTTGGCCTTGAGGAAGTGTGGTTCATGCCAAACCAGGAACCGCCGCACAAGAAAAAGGAGGGCAACACTTCGAATGAAGAACGAATTGAAATGCTGAAGCTTGCCATAGCCCAGCATCCCCATTTTTCGATTGAGCCCATTGAGATGGACCGGACAGGCCCTTCCTATACGTATGATACGATGAAAATCCTGACGGAAAAGCATCGTGATGTTCAATTTTATTTTATTATCGGCGCTGATATGGTTGAATATCTGCCTAATTGGCATAAGGTTGATGAGCTTCAGAAAATGGTCACTTTTGTCGGGGTCCAGCGTCCGGCATATAATATTGAAACAGACTATGATATTCTTTATGTAGAAACCCCCTCGGTTGACCTGTCCTCCAGCTTCATCAGGAAACGGCTGGAAACAGGAGGGACTATTCGCTATCTGGTCCCGGATTCTGTACGGACTTATATAGAGGAGAATGGTTTATATGGATCGTGAGAAAGCTTTAAATATAGTGAAGCAGCAACTTACCGAGCATCGCTATCAGCACACAATCGGCGTAATGGAAACGGCGCTGTGGCTGGCTAAGAAATACGGGGCAGATGAAAAAAAGGCGGAGCTCGCTGCCATCTTCCATGATTATGCAAAATTCCGGCCGAAAGAGGAAATGGCCAGGATTATCAGGGAGCAAGGGATGGAGCCTGCGCTGCTGGAATACAATAGTGAACTCTGGCATGCTCCTGTTGGTGCTTTCCTGGCTGAGAAAGAAGCAGGCATAGCCGACAGGGAGGTACTTGATGCGATCACTTACCATACTTCCGGGCGCCCGGGAATGAGCGTGCTTGAAAAAGTCATTTATTTGGCGGACTATATTGAGCCCGGCCGGCATTTTCCCGGGGTGGAGGAAGTAAGGGAAATGGCCAGGAACGATTTGGATCAGGCTTTAATCCAGTCTGTAAAAAATACGATTCAATTTTTGCTGAAAAAAGGCCACCCTGTATATCCGGATACTTTTTACACATATAATGATTTAGTGACCCAGGAGGATTGATTGAATGACTGAACGCCAATTGCTTCAAACAGCTGTAAAAGCAGCAGACGACAAAAAGGCAGAGGACATCCTTGTCCTGAACATGAAGGGAATTTCCCTTGTCGCCGACTACTTTCTGATCTGCCACGGGAACTCTGACAAGCAGGTACAGGCTATCGCCCGTGAAATCAAGGAAAAAGCGGACGAGAATGGCTTTGAAGTGAAGCGCATAGAAGGATTTGATGCAGCAAGGTGGATATTGATTGACCTGGGAGATGTCGTTGCCCATGTTTTCCACCGCGAAGAAAGAGGCTATTACAATCTGGAGCGTTTATGGGGCGATGCACCGCTTGAAAATATCGACAGCGAGCTTAGCCAATGAGTTACCAGGAGTTTGCCTACCTCTATGACACGCTGATGGAAGATGTGCCGTATGATCGGTGGGTGGACTGGGTGAGCAGCCTGCACTCCAGGTACGGGGGCGGCGAAAAAAAACTGTTGGACCTGGCCTGCGGGACCGGAGAACTTTCGGTCCGGCTTTCCCATGCCGGTTTTAACGTCACCGGTGTTGATTTGTCTGAAGACATGCTGGCGGTCGCCCAGGCGAAGGCCGCAGAGGCAGGATTGGATATTCCTTTTTTCCATCAGGATATGACACAGCTGGACAGCTTGGGCGAATACGATGTCATCGGCATTTTTTGTGATTCGCTAAATTACCTGCCCCGCAGCGAGGATGTTGCAAAGGCGTTCGCGGGAGTGAATGCTCATTTGAAAAAAGAGGGGCTGTTCCTGTTTGATGTCCATTCCATACATAAAATGGACCATGTGTTTGCCGGAAGCCCCTTCACGTATATTGACGAAGAAGTTTCTTATATTTGGAATTGCTTTCCAGGGGAGCATCCCCACAGTGTCGAACATGAACTGACTTTTTTTGTGCTGGATGATGAAACAGGGCAATACGACAGGGTAGATGAATCCCATTTTCAGCGCACCTTTAAAATCAGTGAATACAAAAAAATGCTGCATGAGTCCGGTTTTGAGCTTCTGGGAATCACAGCTGATTTCAAGCAGGCTGAACCAGGCCCTGAAGCCGAGCGGATTCTTTTCGCGGCAAGGAAAAAGGCGTGAAACACATAAAGAAACAGGCGCAGATCAAAAACTCTGCGCCGTTTTTTTTTTTTATAAAAAAGCAGGAGTTTCCAGAACAATGCCGAAAGGTTAATCAATGCCGAATTGATCCCGCGATTTTGCCAAATCCTCTTCAAACTTCCAGTGTGTTGCCTCGAACAAATGCTCAAACATCTCACCGATTTCTTTCTCAAGCACTTTAATGCCTTCTCCTGTTATGCCGCCTTTCACACATACCTTTTCCTGAAGGGCAGGCAGTGTATAAAACTCTTTCCGCAAAAGCTCCCCCATGCCAACCAGCATTTCACTCGCCAGTTTTGTTGCTGTTTCATTGTCAATTTCTGTCTTTTTCACAGCTGCCTCGATAAATTTCTGGGTGAGATAACTAAAGAAGGCAGGCCCGCAGCTGACAATATCCGAGGCTACCCTGGTTATATTGGTACTGATTTCCACTGGTGTCGAGATCGCCTTGAATAAGGAGTCCAGTTTATGCCTCCAGGTGTCACTGCATCTTTCTCCGTATGTCATCAAGGATACGCCCGCCAGAGCCCGGTTTGTAATGCTTGGGATCGCCCTTGCCGTGGAACATGGGACGATGGTCTCCAGCTGGGAAACACTTATCGGGCTGGTGATGGAAACAATGCATTGATGATCAGCAAGTACATCCCGGATATCCATCAGCAATGGGTATATATCATGAGGCTTCACACAGATAAAAATGGCATCCGACTTCCCTGCCACTTCAGCTGCGCAGGAACCAATCTTCATCCCTGGATAGGCGTTTGCTAACTCGGCAGCCTTGGCAAGTGTCCTGTTGGTCACAATCATCGAAGAAGGGGAAACGGCATTCCCATCAATCAGGGCCTCAGCCAAAATCCTCCCCATATTTCCGGTGCCAATAATTCCTATTTTCACTTTCTTCCCTCCTTCTCAAGCAGCTCCATGACGTTCTCATAAAACTTATGTAACTCACCAAAAAAATATGACTTTTAGAAAGCAAGGTGGTAAACGATGGAATGGCTTAAAGCGCATCTTTGGCAGGCAGGTGCTGGGGCAGCACTGGGGATCTTTTTTCTCTATGTATACTTTGGAGGCCCTGCTGAGAAGAAACAGGGTGATTTGCAGGAATGGTCTTATATGGAGGAAAATGACCAACGGCAGGAAAGTCAAACTCAGGTGGAAGTGGCAGCCGCAGTCCCGATGATGGCGGATATAAAGGGTGCAGTGGCAAGGCCGGGGGTATATGAAATCGTTGAGGGAGACAGAATCGTCGACCTGGTTGAAAAAGCCGGCGGACTGACGGAAGAGGCTGAATCCTCTGACATCAACTTCGCCATGAAGGTCAGCGACGAAATGGCGGTTTATATTCCCAGGAAAGGAGAAGGGCAGGAAGGCAATATGTTGCCGGCAGGAGCCATGGGTGCCGGGGAGAAGGAGGGGAAGGTGAATTTAAACTCCGCTTCCGCTGCCGAGCTGGAAACACTCCCGGGAATCGGCCCGGCAAAGTCGGCTGCCATTATTGAATACCGGGAAACCGCCGGACCATTTAAAAGCATTGAGGATCTTAAAAACATCTCCGGCATAGGCAATAAGACATTCGAGAAACTGGAAAGCAAGATTATCGTAAAATAAGAAATTGCAGACAGGCACGCAAACAAGTAAACTGGTAAGAAAAAGAATGAATGAGAGGTTGAGACATCATGGAACGCATTTCCTGGAATGAATATTTTATGGCGCAAAGCCAGCTTCTGGCCTTAAGAAGCACCTGTACCAGATTGACGGTCGGCGCGACGATTGTGAGGGATAAAAGAATTATAGCCGGGGGCTATAATGGATCCATTGCCGGTGGGGACCATTGTGTGGATGAAGGCTGTTATGTTATTGACAACCATTGTGTGCGAACCATCCATGCAGAAATGAATGCCCTTCTCCAGTGTGCCAAGTTTGGTGTTCCGACAGATGGCGCCGATATTTACGTCACCCACTTCCCGTGCCTGCAATGCTGTAAAGCGCTTATTCAGGCTGGAATAAAGACCGTGTATTATGCGGAAGATTATAAAAATCATCCATATGCCCTGGAATTGTTTGAAAAAGCAGGTGTGAACACCCAGCAGGTACAGTGCCGGCAGGTAACATTGAAAGAGGCATAATTATGAAAGGGAAACTGTTCTATGCCGCAGTTGTTTCCCTTTTCGCCTTGCTTGGAATCTTCGAGAACCTCATTCTCTATGGACTTGCTTTCCTGCTCTTCTGCTGGCTCCTAGCCAGGACAGGGAAAATCAGCTCCTCCCACTTTGTTCATTTTCTGGTCATCTACATTGTTTTTACAGGTGCTGGTGCTTATGCGAAAAATGCCAATGATACAGCTATGGGTGGAAGTGAACGGAAATTTACAATTGAATTCACCAGTTCGGTCCTCTTTGACGGGGACCGGCTGACATCCCGGGCGCTGGTTTACGGATATGATGAACAAGTGGCTGTCAGGCATATTTTCCGCTCCGAGAAGGAAGCAAAGATGATAAAAGCATTTGTCTCTCCAGGGACAGTCTGTACACTGCCAGGCAGCCTGAGCCGGCCTGGACAGGCGCGAAATCCAAACTCGTTTGACTACTCCAAACATCTCCGCAGGAATAACATCCACTGGATCCTCAAACTGGAAGAGTTCGATTTGTCCGCATGCTCCCAAAGACAACAAAATCTGTATACATCCTTGCTTAAATGGCGCCAGAACGAAGTCCATCGCCTGGAAGAAGTGCTCGGGGATGAAAACGCAGCGATTGCAGCTGCCCTGCTGTTTGGCGACCGTCAATATATCGCTCCTGATGATGCTGCCAGCTATGAAAGGAACGGAACCGTCCATTTACTGGCAATATCCGGCCTTCATGTCGGCCTTCTGGCAGGAATGGTTTTTTATCTTCTTCTGCGGGCAGGGTGGACAAGGGAAAGAGCTGAATTTCTTTTAATCTGTCTTTTGCCTGTTTATGCCATTGTAACGGGGCTTGCACCGTCTGTATGCCGGGCTGTGCTGATGATGATGATGTTTCTTTTGACACGCCGCCTCAGGCTCCGCATTTCTTCACTTGATATTCTCTCCATTGCCTTGATGCTGCTTCTTCTGATTTCTCCATACAGCTTTTATGCCCCTGGCTTTCAGCTGTCATTTGCCGTTAGCGCATCGCTTATCCTCTCGTCGTCCCCGATTTTTTCCATGTTTGATTCCTACCTTTCGAAAATGGCTGCTGTTTCTTTTGTCGCCCAGCTCGCAAGCCTTCCTATTCTCCTGTTCCATTTTTATGAAATATCGCTCATCTCTGTCCTGGCCAATCTCTTATTTGTTCCTCTCTTTTCCTTCCTTCTTCTTCCATTGGTCATCCTCTTTTACCTGGTTTCCAAGGCTATGCCTGATGCCGTTGCCCTGATCCTTCCGCTGCTCGACTATTTGATTCATTTTGCAAATGGGATGTCCAAATCGCTTGCCGCTATTCCGGCAGCATCCTTGGTGATGGGAAAGCCGGAAACACCGCTGCTGGCTCTCTACCTGTTCGTCATACTCGTTTTCTTGCTGGGCTGGGAGAGAAGGTTCAAAGGAAAATGGAAAGTGTGCAAGCTGATGGTCCTTATGCCCGTTCTCATTCAGCTTGGCATTCCGTATATGTCTCCGTATGGAAAGGTTGTTTTTATAGATGTCGGTCAAGGGGACAGCATTCTGATTACGCTTCCTTTTAATCAAGGGAACTATCTGATTGATACCGGCGGAAGGCTTTTGTTCGAGAAGGAGGGGTGGCAAAAAAGGAAAAAAGAGTTTGAGCCTGGCAGGGATATCGTTCTTCCCTACCTGAAAAGCGAAGGCATAAGAAAGCTGGATAAACTGATTCTCACCCATGGCGATGCCGACCATATTGGCGGGGCCGCTGCCCTGCTTGATGAACTGGAAATTGCGCAAATCCTTATCCCGATAGCAGGCGAGCGGGGAGAGCTCGAAAGGAAAGTCCTGGCCAATGCCAGGCAGAAAGGGATTGACATCCTGGAAACCGGCGCAGCAAGAGGCTGGGAGAAGGGAGGAAACTCCTTTGTCATTGTGAGCCCGTTTGAAAAGCTGGAGGATAAAAACGAAGGGTCGATTGTCCTGTGGGCAGAGCTGGGCGGGAAAACCTGGCTGTTCACAGGCGATCTTGGAGAAAGCGGCGAAGAAGAACTGCTTCAGCGAATTCCTGCCCTAAAGGCCGACATCCTGAAAGTAGGCCATCATGGGAGCAAATCCTCCACGTCGCAAGGTTTTTTGGACGCACTTGCCCCTGAAGCTGCCATTGTTTCGGCGGGTGATGGAAATTTATATGGCCATCCCCATCTTGAAGTGATGGAACGCCTTTCGGAAAGGAAGATTAGGGTTTACAGGACGGATAAACAGGGAGCAATCATTTTTAAATTTGATTCCAAAGGAGGAACCTTTAGGCCGTGGATTCCATAGTATGATATCAAACATCAAGGTATGAAATTCCCCGTCCCTTAAAGCATTTACCCCCAAATACCAGCAGGCTAAGGCGCCTCCATCGTCCTTTTTATAAAAAAAAGAGACTGCTATGCAGTCTCCGAGGCTATGTAGCCGTTCTCAGCTTCCAACAAACTGAACGACTGTTGCGATGATGAACATTGTTGCGAAGAAACCAAAAGAAACAATGAATCCAACCAGGGAATCACCCAGGTCATTACGATTGTCTTTGATATTCTGTTCGAATTGGTTCACAGTCTATCCCCCCTATTTCTTAAATAGTATAGACGATTTCTATAGAAAATACCAGCCCAGCAAACGCTTTCCGCCACGAATTCATGATGCACCGTTGCTATCTAAGGATCCCGGGTCTTACATAGCAGCGTTCATTATATATAGGGAATCGCTTAGGGTAACCGGGCGATTCCGCAATTAATCTTGCCAAAATGTCCAAGCTTCTTTACGATAGAAAGGACATAAACTGGAGTGATCGGAGCGGACCGACATGGTGCTGGATATATGGAAACAAATAAAAAAAAATAAGATTGACCCTGTATATATGATATATGGAACGGAGACGTTTCTTATCAATGAGACGAAACAGCTGTTGATCAAGCAGCTGCTGAATGAGGATGAGCTGGATTTTAACTATGCCTCATACGACCTGGAGGAAACACCTGTGGAAGTGGCGATTGAAGATGCGGAGACTTTCCCATTTATGGGAGAAAAACGTCTGATTGTCATGCAAAACCCTGTTTTTTTGACTTCCGAAAAGCAAAAGGGAAAGGTAGAGCATAATCTGAAAAGGCTGGAGGCTTACATCAAGGAGCCGGCGCCCTATTCTGTCGTGCTATTCACTGCACCCTATGAAAAGCTGGATGAACGCAAAAAAATCACCAAAGAGCTAAAGCGAAATGCTGTGGCCGGGGAAGCCAAAAGGCTGACAGAGCCGGAATTAAAAGCTTGGGTGAGAGACCGGGCCGGACATGAGGGCGTCGAAATCGATGAGGAAGCCATTGAATTGATGCTGGCTTTGGCAGGCAGCAATTTGTTCATGCTGACGAGTGAAGTGGACAAGCTGGCATTATATGCGGGGGAATCGAGAAGGATTGACGCCCAAATGGTAGACAGACTCGTCGCAAGGTCACTGGAACAGAATATATTTACCCTGATTGACAAGATTGTCCAGCGGAAAATTGATGAAGCGCTGCGCATCTATCATGACCTCCTGAAGCAAAATGAGGAACCCATCAAAATCCTCGCCGCCATCGCAGGGCAGCTGCGGCTGATTTACCAAGTCAAGGAACTTTCAAGAAGAGGATATGGCCAGCAGCAAATAGCCGGCTTTTTGAAGGTCCACCCCTACAGGGTTAAATTGGCAGCTGGCCAGGCCCGACATTTTTCAGATGGAGAGCTGGCCAGGACCATCGAAATGATAGCCAATGCAGACTATCAAATGAAAACCGGCGGAATGAAAAAGGAATTACTGATAGAAATGATCCTTTTCAATCTGAATGGGAAATAAGCGAAAGTTAAAAAACGACCCGGTCAGGGTCGTTTTTCTGTCGCATGATAAACAAAAAAAGCTTCCCGGAGTGAGAAGCTTTTGTTATTGGCTTTTAGCCGTTTGCATTCAATTTTTTCATCATGCGGGATTTTTTGCGGGCAGCTGCATTTTTGTGGATTAGACCTTTTGCAGCAGTTTTGTCCAGCTTGCTCGCAGCAGCAGCAAAAGCTGCAGTTGCTTCAGCATCGTTGTTTGCGATAGCAGCTTCAGCTTTTTTAACAGCTGTACGCATTGCTGATTTTGCAGTAGTGTTTTGGGCGTTATTTTTTTCGCTTACTTTCACGCGCTTAATTGCAGATTTAATATTTGGCATTCCGTTCACCTCCTAAAAAGCATCGAGATTTTATGGAACTCGACTTTCCAGTACATTTCTTAAATTATCAAGAACAAAAGATATTCTATCAAACAGGAGTAAATAATGCAAGACTCTCAATTAATTTAGCCTTCGGCAGCTGAATTTTTTTATCATTTGAAGGAAAAGATAGGAAGTATTGATGGAAGGAGGAGCCTAGCATGAGTGATTCGATTGATTTAAGCATGTATTCGGTGCGAACCGACCTGGCTGTCGAGGCCAGGGAGATGGCTATTGCCGGGAGAAATGGCACTGTCCATGAGGCAGCCGATGTGTCACATCTCGAAGGCGTGATCATCAAGGAAAAAGAAGAAAATGACATTAAAGTATCCCTTGTGGACATCACCCCAGAAGGAGAAAAAGCCATCGGGAAAAAGCAGGGAAAGTACTTGACGATTGAAGTCCAGGGCATCCGCCAGCAGGATACGGAATTGCAGAAAAAAGTAGAAGAGGTATTTGCCAGTGAGTTTTCTTCCTTTATTAAACAGATGGGTCTAACGGAGGAAGCTTCCTGCCTGGTGGTCGGCCTTGGAAACTGGAATGTGACTCCCGATGCGCTGGGACCCCTTGTTTGCGAGAATTTGCTTGTGACACGCCATTTGTTTGAGCTTCAGCCCGAGCAGGTTTCCGAAGGCTATCGTCCTGTCAGCGCCTTATCGCCAGGGGTGATGGGGATCACCGGGATTGAGACCAGCGATATCATTCTTGGAGTAGTGGAAAAATCAAAGCCTGACTTTGTTATCGCCATTGATGCCCTCGCGTCCCGTTCGATCGAAAGGGTCAACAGTACCATTCAAATTTCGGATACAGGCATCCACCCAGGTTCAGGGGTTGGCAACAAGCGGAAGGAATTAAGCAAGCAAACACTTGGCATCCCTGTCATCGCCATCGGCGTGCCAACGGTTGTCGATGCTGTATCAATCACAAGCGATACGATTGATTTTATTTTGAAACATTTCGGCAAGGAAATGCGAGAAGGGGACCGGCCATCAAGATCTTTGGTTCCGGCAGGCATGACATTCGGGAAAAGGAAAAAGCTGACCGAGGAAGATATGCCGGAAGAACAGCATCGGCAGGCGTTCCTTGGCATGATTGGAACGCTTGAGGAAGAAGAAAAACGGAAATTGATTTATGAAGTACTTGCTCCGTTGGGTCATAATTTAATGGTGACTCCTAAAGAAGTGGATGTGTTTATCGAGGATATGGCCAACCTGATTGCGACCGGCCTGAACACAGCGCTGCATGGCAAGGTGGATCAGGATAACAGCGGTGCCTATACACATTGATAAGCAAAGGGGGCGGCCTGCCCCCTTCATTCCCATGATCGATTGAAAGCGAATTGGATGTTTCACCCGGCCTGACATAGAAACAGGTTCTACCAGTCCTAGCATTGTCATATGTTTTACTAGACTTGCTAAAAAGAGGTGGAACCGTGAAACGTTTAAAAGGAACAGGAATGATTATGGCCGTACAGGGGACAAGCCTGATAAAAGCAGGTTTTGCCTTTATGTTTTTTTTAATTGCTGTGTTTACCATGAGCGGGCTGATGACCTCGCTAAAGCCGGAGTTTCGGATCTCGTCATCTTCGCTGAACTCTGCCGCTACCCATATCAACGGGGAATTGCTATACCGCCTGATGGGCTGGGAAAACCACCAGCTGCTCAGTGCACTGCCGAAGAAGGAAGAATCTTTTAAACTGTCGAATCTGGTCTTCCGGCTTTCGACCAATGTAAGCCTTGATGACCCCCGCAGTTTCCTTGGAAGCGAGCTTCCCGGGTTCACCCTGTTTGATGGGAAAATCCTCGTTGCCGGGGAAGGGACCAATTATACCAATATGCCTATAGAGTCGGCGCCGCCCATCGAGGTGCTGAAGGCTGAACAGGAAGCGGCACTCCAAAACACCGAAGACATCGACAGCTCTGCCGGGGGAAGTGCTGAAGCCCCTCCTAACAGTACAGGAGACAGAAAAGTGGTGTATCTCTATTTCTCGCATACTCGTGAATCGTACCTTCCGTATCTGCAGGGAGTCACCAATCCCAATGCAGCCTATCACAGCGAAGTGAATGTCACAAAAATTGGTGACCGGCTGAAAGGAAGTCTCGAAAGCAAAGGGGTTGGAACTGAAGTCGATAAAACCGATGTGATGGCAAAGCTGAACCAAAAAGGGCTTGACTTCGGAAAGGCCTATCAGGAATCAAGGGGAGTTGTCCAGACCGCCATGGCGGGGAATCGGGACCTTCATTATCTGATCGATATCCACAGGGACTCAAGGAGAAAAGCTGAGACCACTGTCACGATTAATGGGAAATCGTACGCGAAACTGGCGTTTGTGATTGGCGGCAAAAACCAAAACTATGAAAAGAACCTGAAGCTGGCGACGGAGCTTCACCAGCTGCTTGAAAAGAAGTATAAAGGGCTGAGCAGGGGGATCATCGAGAATAAAGGTCCTGGCATGAATGGAGTATATAACCAGGATTTATCCCAGAATGCCATGCTGGTAGAGTTTGGCGGAGTCGATAATACGTTCGAAGAACTGTTCAGATCGGCAGATGCCTTGGCAGATGTTTTCAGTGAATTTTACTGGCAGGCAGAAAAAGTGGATGCACCAGCGAATAATTAAGCAAAAGCAGGGTGATGACAATGAAACTATTTTTTCTGAAGGCTTTTGTGCTAATTTGTATGATGTTCCTTTGTGTACTGACAGGCATGCAGCTGGCAAATGGCGGCATGAACAAGATGAGGGGCTATGACGACCCAAGCCTCAAGTCTGCCTTCAGAGTAAAGGAAACCGGAGAAGGGCAAATGGAAACGGCGATTCTCGGGAAACAGGTCTCAAGCCATGATCTTGAGCAGAAAAGGCAGCAGCTTGAAAAAATGAAAGCATACAACCTTTTCTCTGCGACAGGAAAAAAATTGGCGAATGGACTGGGAAGCGCCGTGGAAAAATCCCTGGACCTGATCAGCGGGAAAGAAGATTGAGAGCAGCGGGAAGACCGATGATTTGACTGAGTTTAAAAATAATTTGACTGAGTTTAAAAATAAACGGAAGAATTCCGCTTATAATGGGAAATAACAATATTTCCCGTGATATAAGGGGAGTTTTTCCGTTTGCTTTAATATAATCCTTACATTTTGGCCTAAACTAGAGTAGTTAAGCGGAATATATCCGCGTATTTCTGCTTCTTAAGCCCCTTCAATATACATTAACCGGAATTCCTCCGCTTATAAATTATAATTTTTGTTGAATATCAGCTTTCCATAAATGTAACGGGATTTTAGTACCATAATATGCAGTTCCGCTTTTGTTTCACTTTTCATTGAATCTTCAATTCCCTATTGATATAATCTAGAAATAATGTGCATGCGCGAGTATAGTAGGAGTGAACCAGCAATGAACAGAGAAGATAGACTGAAGAGACAATCGAAAATCCGCAATTTTTCAATTATCGCCCATATCGACCATGGCAAATCCACGCTTGCCGACCGGATCCTTGAAAAGACAAATTCATTGACTTCGCGTGAAATGAAGGACCAGCTGCTTGATTCCATGGATCTTGAACGGGAACGCGGCATAACGATTAAATTGAATTCCGTACAATTGAAATATAAAGCGAAGGACGGAGAAATCTATACCTTCCACTTGATTGATACACCAGGGCATGTCGACTTTACCTATGAGGTATCCAGAAGCCTTGCTGCCTGTGAAGGAGCGATTCTTGTTGTCGATGCCGCACAGGGAATTGAAGCCCAAACGCTCGCAAATGTATACCTGGCTCTTGACAATGACCTTGAGATACTGCCGGTCATCAACAAGATTGACCTTCCAAGCGCCGAGCCAGAACGTGTCAGAGGCGAAATTGAAGAGGTGATCGGTCTAGATGCATCAGAAGCCGTACTCGCGTCAGCAAAAGCTGGAATTGGAATCGAAGAAATTCTTGAACAGGTCGTCCAAAAGGTCCCTGCCCCGCAAGGTGACCCTGAAGCACCGTTAAAAGCGTTGATCTTTGACTCGCTTTATGATGCCTACAGGGGTGTAGTTGCGTACATCCGGGTCGTGGATGGGACGGTAAAAGTTGGCGACAAGATTAAAATGATGGCAACCGGCAAGGAGTTTGAAGTCACCGAAGTGGGTGTTTTCACTCCTAAAGCTGTGATGGTGGATGAATTGACTGTCGGAGACGTAGGTTTCCTGACAGCTTCCATTAAAAATGTCGGTGATACACGTGTCGGGGATACGATTACCAATGCGAAAAATGGGTCTACAGAGGCGCTGCCAGGTTACCGCCGTCTAAACCCAATGGTGTATTGCGGCCTTTATCCAATTGATTCATCCAAGTTCAATGATCTTCGAGAAGCCCTTGAAAAACTCGAGCTGAACGATTCTGCCCTCCAGTTCGAGCCGGAAACCTCACAGGCTTTGGGCTTTGGATTCCGCTGCGGCTTCCTTGGCCTCCTTCATATGGAGATCATCCAGGAGCGTATTGAGCGTGAATTTAAAATCGACCTGATTACCACCGCACCAAGCGTTATCTATCATGTCATCATGACCGATGGTTCGGAGGTAAGGGTTGATAATCCATCCAACATGCCGGATCCGCAAAAAATTGACCGTGTGGAAGAGCCATATGTCAAAGCGACGATGATGGCCCCGAATGACTTTGTCGGAGCAATCATGGAGATTTGCCAGAATAAGCGCGGGATTTTTATCGATATGCAATACCTGGATGAAAAACGTGTCAGCATCGTCTATGAAATTCCCTTGTCTGAAATCGTTTATGATTTCTTCGACCAGCTGAAATCGAGCACAAAAGGATATGCCTCTTTTGACTATGAGCTGATCGGATACAAGACATCGAAACTTGTCAAAATGGATATCCTGCTGAATGGTGAAAAAGTAGACGCCCTAAGCTTCATTGTCCATAAGGACTTTGCTTATGACCGGGGCAAGGTCATTGTTGAAAAGCTGAAAAGTCTTATTCCTCGCCAGCAGTTTGAAGTGCCGGTACAGGCGGCCATCGGACAGAAAATCGTTGCCCGTTCCACGATTAAATCGATGGGCAAAAATGTTTTGGCCAAATGTTACGGCGGCGATATTTCCCGTAAGCGAAAGCTATTGGAAAAGCAAAAAGAAGGGAAAAAGCGCATGAAGCAGGTCGGCTCTGTCGAAGTTCCGCAGGAAGCCTTCATGGCTGTCCTGAAGATGGATGACGATAGCGGCAAAAAATAAACACCAGTACAGGTTAGATCCGCTTGTTTACGGCAGGCTGATCTGGCCTGTTTTTATTAAATGAAACAGCAGTCTGCAGGACAAGCTGCAGGCTGCCAGGAAAGGCCGTGATGCTATTGATTAAAGCTGCGTATGTCCATATTCCCTTTTGTCACCATATCTGCCATTATTGTGATTTCAACAAGGTGCTGATGGAGCGTCAGCCTGTTGACGGATACCTGTCGAGCCTTGCCCAGGAAATGCATATGATAATGGAAACGTCCTCTATGGATTCCCTGGAATCGATTTTTGTCGGGGGCGGGACTCCGACTGCCCTTGATGAAGGACAGCTCGATTATTTGGTCACAAGCATCGGTGAAAAGCTAACTTTTGGACCTGATGCAGAATATACCTTTGAAGCCAACCCAGGGGACTTGTCTCCAGGCAAATTGCGAATCCTGAAAGCTGGCGGTGTGAATCGGCTTAGCTTTGGGGTTCAATCTTTCAATGATGAATTGCTAAAATCGATCGGACGAAGCCACCGGGCAGAGGATGTTTTCACCTCAATCCGCACAGCACAGGATATCGGCTTCGAAAATATCAGTGTGGACCTCATCTACAGCCTGCCTGGACAGACTTTGGATGATTTCAGGGAGACGCTAAAAACGGCTCTTGATTTGCAGCTGCCCCATTATTCCGGTTATTCGCTGATTATTGAGCCGAAAACGGTGTTCTATAACCTGATGAATAAAGGCAAACTCACCCTTCCCGGAGAGGATGCAGAAGCCAGGATGTATGAGCTGCTGATGGAAGAGATGGAGCGTCATGGCCTTCACCAATACGAAATCAGCAATTTTGCCCGGCCAGGGTACGAGAGCACCCACAACCTCACGTATTGGAACAATGAAGAATATTATGGGTTCGGTGCAGGTGCCCACAGCTATGTGGAAGGCCGCCGCCGGTCCAATTATGGGCCATTGAAAAAGTACATGGAGCCTCTTGCGAGAGGGGAACTGCCTTTGAATGACAATCACCCCGTTACAAGAAACGAGCAAATGGAAGAAGAAATGTTCCTTGGTCTAAGGAAAACAGCGGGTGTCTCAATTCGACATTTCCAGGAAAAGTTCGAGGAGGACCTTCTTGAATTATTCCGTGAAGAAATTAACGGGCTTATCGCTCGCAAACTGATTGAACAAGAAGATGGCCATCTTAGGCTGACCAGGAAGGGCCGGCTTCTGGGCAATGAAGTTTTTCAGGCTTTCCTGAAATAATTTACTGTTTTTTGCTGCTAAAAGCGCTTGCCGGGGCTGACCAAGGCGCTTGCGCTTTTCCGATTCAAATGATTGACATAAACGCCCAATACTGATAATTTATTATTAGATTTAGCACTCGTGGTCACAGAGTGCTAACAGAGGTGATGAGTGGTGTTAACAGACCGGCAAGTGTTGATTTTACAAGTGATTGTTGATGACTTTATTCGCACAGCGCAACCGGTTGGTTCCAGAAGCTTGTCGAAAAAAGAAAGTATTTCATTTAGTTCGGCTACGATTCGCAATGAGATGGCGGATCTGGAAGAACTGGGATTCATTGAAAAAACACATAGCTCTTCGGGACGCATTCCTTCCGAAAAAGGGTATAGATATTACGTCGACCATCTGCTGCTTCCCCAGAAGCTGAATACTTCCGAAATTATGACAGTTAAATCAATCTTTGCCGAGCGTATTTATGAACTCGAAAAAATCGTCCAAAAGTCGGCCAGGATATTGTCTGACATGACGAACTATACTTCGATCGTACTCGGCCCGGCTGTACAGGACAATAAGCTGAAAAAGCTGCAGATTGTTCCGCTGACTGCCGATACAGCCATTGCCATTATCGTCACGGATACAGGGCATGTTGAAAACCGGATGTTCCATTTCCCATCCAATGTCGATCCGGGCGATGTCGAAAAGATGGTCAATATCCTGAATGAGCGCTTGAGCGGTGTACCGATTGTTGACTTGAACAGCAGCATATACAAAGAGGTGGCAACACTTTTAAGGCAGCATATCAATAACTATGATTTGCTGTTGAATTCCATTGCCCAAACGCTGGACATCCCTTCAAGCGAAAAGGTGTTTTTCGGGGGCAAGACAAATATGCTTAATCAGCCGGAGTTTAATGATTTGGCAAAAATCCGCAGTCTGATGGCCATGATTGAACAGGAGGACGGGATATCCCAGCTGATCCGTAAAAACCCTCAAGGCATCAATGTCAAAATCGGACGGGAAAACAATAATACAGCAATGGAAAACTGCAGCCTGATTACCGCCACTTATTCCATGGGCGAGGAAAAGCTGGGGACCATTGCGGTTCTTGGCCCGACAAGAATGGAATATTCAAGAGTGATCAGCCTGCTCAAGTATATAAGTGCAGACTTGTCAAAGGTGTTGACAGACCTGTATCAAAACAAATGAGCATGGAAATATTGGTAAGGGTGGAACGGACAGTTCCATCCCTTGCCATGCCATAAATTACAATTTTATACAATAACTCTTTTGGGGGAGGTGAAAGATAAATGAAAGACAACAAAACTTCTGAAATGGAAAATACTGCTGGCCAGCAGGAGGAAGCAGAAGAGGTTTTTGCTGAAGCGGAAACTTCGACAGGGGCAGCTGCTGATGCATCCGAAAGTGTGGAAACAGAAAGCACAGATGGTCAAGATGCGAAAGTTGCAGAACTCGAAGCCAAGCTTGAGGAATCCGAAAACCGCTATCTTCGTCTGCAGGCCGATTTTGACAACTTCCGCCGGCGTTCGAGGCTCGACCTTGAAGCCAGCGCAAAATATAGAGCACAAAGCCTAGTTTCCGATTTATTGCCTGCATTGGACAATTTTGAACGGGCATTGAAAATGGAAACTGACAATGAACAGACAAAGTCGCTCATGCAAGGAATGGAAATGGTTTACCGCAGCATCCTTGACGCACTGAACAAAGAAGGCGTGGAGCCGATTGAGGCTGTGGGACAGGAATTCGATCCTCATCGCCATCAGGCAGTCATGCAGGATAGCGATGAAAATTACGGCTCGAACATTGTGACGGAGGAATACCAAAAAGGATATGTTTTGAAGGACAGAGTGATCCGTCCGTCCATGGTAAAAGTAAATCAATAGGTGTTACATATATTTACGGGGAGGTTTTTTTATGAGTAAAATCATCGGTATCGATTTAGGAACAACAAACTCATGCGTAGCTGTCCTTGAAGGCGGCGAACCAAAAGTAATCCCTAATCCGGAAGGGAACAGAACGACTCCATCTGTCGTTGCATTTAAAAATGGCGAGCGCCAGGTTGGGGAAGTAGCCAAGCGCCAGAGCATCACCAATCCAAATACGATCATGTCGGTCAAGCGTCATATGGGAACTTCCCATACAGAAGAAGTCGAAGGCAAGAAATACACGCCGCAGGAAGTTTCCGCGATCATCCTTCAGTATCTGAAGTCCTACGCGGAAGACTACCTTGGCGAAAGTGTAACCAAAGCGGTCATCACAGTTCCTGCCTACTTTAACGATGCTGAGCGCCAGGCTACCAAAGATGCCGGAAAGATTGCCGGTCTTGAAGTAGAGCGTATCATCAATGAGCCTACAGCTGCTGCATTGGCATATGGCCTCGATAAAACGGAAGAAGACCAGACCATCCTTGTCTTTGACCTTGGGGGCGGAACGTTCGACGTTTCCATCCTTGAGCTGGGTGATGGCGTATTTGAAGTAAAAGCAACTGCCGGCGACAACCGCCTTGGCGGAGATGACTTCGACCAGGTCATCATCGACTATTTGGTTGAACAATTCAAAAAAGAAAACGGCATTGATCTTTCCAAGGATAAAATGGCTTCACAGCGCCTGAAGGATGCGGCGGAAAAGGCCAAGAAGGACCTTTCCGGCGTATCATCCACACAGATTTCCCTGCCGTTCATCACGGCTGGCGAAGCCGGACCGCTTCACCTGGAAGTGTCTCTGACTCGTGCCAAGTTCGATGAGCTCACTGCTGATCTTGTTGAACGCACAATGGGGCCGACTCGCCAGGCGCTCCGCGATGCAGGCTTGAACCCATCCGATATCGATAAGGTCATCCTTGTCGGCGGATCAACTCGTATTCCTGCTGTTCAGGAAGCGATCAAGAAAGAAACCGGCAAAGAGCCTCATAGAGGCGTGAACCCGGACGAGGTTGTGGCAATGGGAGCGGCTGTCCAGGGCGGTGTCATCTCCGGTGACGTCAAAGACGTTGTCCTGCTTGATGTCACTCCGCTGTCTCTTGGTATCGAAACAATGGGCGGTGTGTTCACGAAGCTGATTGACCGCAACACAACCATTCCGACCTCCAAGTCACAGGTGTTCTCCACTGCTGCAGACAATCAGACTGCAGTAGACATCCATGTGCTTCAAGGTGAGCGTCAAATGGCGGCGGATAACAAAACGCTCGGCCGTTTCCAGCTGTCCGATATTCCGCCAGCACCTCGCGGCATCCCGCAAATCGAAGTGTCATTCGACATTGACAAAAACGGGATTGTAAACGTTCGTGCCAAGGATCTGGGCACCAACAAGGAACAGGCGATCACCATTAAATCTTCTACAGGCCTGTCTGACGAAGAGATTGAAAAAATGGTAAGAGAAGCGGAAGAAAACGCCGAAGCAGACAAAAAGCGCAAAGAAGAAGTAGAACTCCGCAACGAAGCAGACCAGCTTGTATTCACAGCTGAAAAGACCCTTAAGGATCTTGAAGGCAAAGTAGATGAAGCGGAAGTCGCAAAAGTGAACGAAGCCAAGGATGAGCTGAAAGCTGCCATTGAGAAAAACGAAATTGAAGAAATTCGCACGAAGAAGGATGCATTGCAGGAAATTGTCCAAAACCTGTCCGTAAAGCTGTATGAAGAAGCAGCAAAGCAGGCTCAGGCGCAACAGGGCGCTGAAGGCCAGGGCGGAGCAGCCAAGGATGACAATGTCGTTGATGCAGAGTTTGAAGAAGTAGACGATAAAAAATAATTTCATATCAAAGGGAAAGTCAAAGTCAGGTTATACTTGGCTTTGGCTTTTTCTTTGAGGGAATGGAAGCCCGCTGGATGGAATGCGAAGATAATATATTGCACTTCTTAAAGCGGGAATGTTAAAATTACCTTTATGTGAAAAGAAGCGGGAGTGGGTAATCATGAGTAAACGGGATTACTATGACGTCCTCGGTGTCAGCAAAGGGGCATCCAAGGATGAAATAAAAAAGGCCTATCGCAAGCTGTCCAAGAAATATCATCCAGACATCAACAAAGAGGCAGATGCGGATGAAAAATTCAAAGAAGTAAAAGAAGCCTATGAAGTGCTGAGCGATGACCAAAAACGGGCCCATTACGACCAGTTCGGGCATACAGATCCAAACCAGGGCTTTGGCGGCGGTGACTTCGGCGGCGGGTTCGGAGGATTTGAGGATATCTTCAACACATTCTTCGGCGGCGGAGGCGGCAGGCGCCGTGATCCGAATGCGCCAAGGCAAGGGGCTGACCTTCAGTATACGATGACCTTATCGTTTGAAGAAGCTGTATTTGGCAAGGAAACGACCATTGAGGTTCCGCGGGAAGAAACCTGTGATACATGTAAAGGCTCAGGTGCCAAGCCTGGCACAAAAGTGGATACATGCGGCCACTGCCATGGAAGCGGACAGCTGAATGTCGAACAAAATACGCCTTTCGGAAGAATTGTCAACCGCAGGGTTTGTCCATACTGTAGTGGAACAGGAAAAGAAATTAAAGAAAAGTGTAAAACATGTGCTGGTTCCGGGAGCGTGAAAAAACGCCAGAAAATCAACGTGAAAGTTCCTGCAGGCGTCGATGACGGACAGCAGCTGAGGGTAGCAGGCAAGGGCGAGCCTGGAGTGAACGGCGGACCGGCCGGCGATCTTTATATCGTTTTCCATATCCGGTCCCATGAGTTTTTTGAACGCGATGGCGATGATATCTATTGTGAAATGCCTATCACCTTCGTCCAGACAGCCCTTGGCGATGAAATTGAAGTTCCAACCGTACACGGCAAGGTGAAGCTGAAAATACCAGCTGGAACACAAACGGGCACCAGGTTCCGGTTAAAAGGGAAAGGTGTTCCTAATGTCAGGGGTTATGGTACAGGAGATCAGCATGTGATCGTCAAAGTGGTTACTCCAACCAAATTGACGGAAAAGCAGAAACAGCTGCTGCGTGAATTTGCCGATGTAAGCGGGCAGTCTCCGCTTGGGGACCACGAAGAAAGCTTTTTCTCAAAAGTGAAAAGAGCCTTTAAGGGTGAGTAGAGGAGTGAGTTTTAATGAAATGGTCTGAAATTGGAATCTTGACGACAAATGAAGCAATTGAACCGATCTCCCACATTTTGCATGAAGCGGGCGCCAGCGGTGTCGTCATTGAGGACCCTTTTGAACTTGTGAAGGAGAGAGAGGACCAGTTCGGGGAAATTTACCAGCTCAATCCAGATGACTACCCGGAGGAAGGCGTCATCATAAAAGCCTATTTGCCTGTAAACAGTTTCCTGGGTGAAACGGTCGACGGGATCAAGGCGGCTGTAAATAACCTGGTTTCATATGATATCGATATCGGGAAGAACAGGGTTACAATCAGCGAAGTAAATGAAGAAGAGTGGGCAACCGCCTGGAAGAAATACTATAATCCAGTCAAAATTTCCGAAAAGTTTACCATTGTTCCGACATGGGAGGAATATGAGCCGGTCAGCAGTGATGAGCTGATCATTGAACTGGACCCTGGCATGGCTTTTGGAACGGGCACCCACCCTACAACGGTGCTCTGCATCCAGGCTTTGGAGCGTACGGTACAAACAGGGGACAGGATCATTGACGTTGGCACCGGTTCGGGAGTCTTGAGCATTGCCGCCGCCAAATTGGGTGCCGGCCGGATTGAAGCGCTGGACCTTGACGAGGTGGCTGTCAATGTTGCCAGGGTCAATATCAAGCTGAACAAGGTACAGGATTTGGTTGAAGTCCGCCAAAGCAACCTGCTCGATGGTGTGGAAGGCGAATCTGATATAGTAGTTGCCAATATCCTTGCAGAAGTGATTCTCCGTTTTGTCGATGATGCCTATCGCATAGTAAAAAAAGACGGGTATTTCATCACTTCGGGCATCATTCAGCAAAAGAAGGAAAGTGTAAAGGAAGCATTGCTGAACGCCGGTTTTGCCATTGAGGAAGTAATCTCCATGGAAGACTGGGTGGCCATCATTGCAAAAAAATAATGCAGCGGCAAAGGGGCTTATCCGTCCCTTTTCTGCTGTCTCTTTTTAATTGGGGCTAACTATTATTTAGGCAGGTGTGTCGGAATGCAGAGATATTTTGTGACAGGTTCAGGAGAAGAGGGTCATTTTGAAATAACCGGCGACGACCATCATCATATTGCCAGAGTCATGAGAATGAAGGAAGGCGACGAGATTCTCTGTGTGACGGCCCAGGGGAAGAGCGCTCTCTGCCGGATTGAAGAAATTACCTCTGAAAAAGCACTGGCAGCCGTAGTAAAATGGAATGAAGGGTCTCCCGAGCTTCCGGTTTCCATTACAATTGCGAGCGGGTTGCCCAAAGGGGATAAACTTGAATGGATCATCCAGAAGGGAACAGAGCTTGGTGCTTCCGAATTTGTCCCTTTTATCGCAAGCCGCTCCGTAGTTAAATGGGATCAAAAAAAGGGCAGGAAAAAGGCCGAGCGATGGCAGAAAATTGCCAAGGAAGCGGCTGAACAGTCCCATAGGAATCAAATACCAAAAATCCATGAGCCGGTGACGCTAAAAACACTTGTTCAGGATGCAGGTCGTTTTGATTTCTGTCTGATCGCATACGAAGAAGAAGCGAGGCATGGAGAAGCTTCCGTGCTTGCCGATGTTTTTAAAAGAATAGGCCAGGGGGAGTCTTTGCTGGCCATATTCGGCCCTGAAGGAGGGCTGACAGAACAGGAAGTCCATATTCTCCAGGAAGCTGGTTTTGTGCCATGCGGACTTGGACCACGGATCTTAAGGACAGAGACGGCACCGCTATACCTTCTTTCAGCCGCGTCCTACCATTTTGAATTAATGAGGTGAGGAATATGCCTACAGTTGCTTTTCATACACTCGGCTGTAAAGTAAACCACTATGAAACCGAGGCAATCTGGCAATTGTTCAAAGAGCAAAATTATGACCGTGTTGAATTTGAGTCAACCGCGGATGTTTATGTAATAAATACATGTACCGTTACAAATACGGGGGATAAGAAGAGCCGCCAGGTAATCCGGCGTGCGGTGAGGAAAAATCCTGATGCTGTTATCTGTGTCACTGGCTGCTATGCCCAGACTTCACCAGCGGAGATCATGGCGATTCCTGGAGTCGATATTGTCGTGGGTACGCAGGACCGTGTGAAGATGCTTGAGTATATTGAACAATACAAAACAGAACGCCAGCCAATCAATGGCGTCCGCAATATCATGAAGAACCGTGTCTATGAAGAGCTTGATGTCCCAGCTTTTACAGACCGTACAAGAGCCTCGCTGAAAATCCAGGAAGGCTGCAATAACTTCTGCACCTTCTGCATTATCCCATGGGCCCGCGGCCTGATGAGATCACGCGACCCGCAGGAGGTCATCCGCCAGGCACAGCAGCTGGTAGATGCCGGCTACAAGGAGATTGTCCTGACCGGAATCCATACGGGCGGCTATGGTGAGGATATGAAGGATTACAACCTTGCATCCCTGCTTGCAGACCTTGAAGCACAGGTAAAAGGCTTGAAGAGGCTGCGGATCTCCTCCATTGAGGCCAGCCAAATCACGGACGAGGTCATCGATGTGATCGACCGTTCGAATATAATCGTCCGCCATTTGCACATTCCGCTCCAGTCAGGCTCTGATACCGTTTTGAAGCGGATGCGCCGTAAATATACGATGGAGTTCTTCGGCGAGCGTCTTGACCGGCTTAAAGAGGTGCTCCCCGGACTTGCCGTTACATCAGATGTCATTGTTGGCTTCCCGGGAGAAACGGAAGAAGAGTTTATGGAAACTTATAATTTTATTAAAGAACACAAGTTTTCCGAGCTTCATGTATTCCCATATTCCAAACGTACGGGTACACCAGCTGCCCGCATGGAGGACCAGATCGATGAGGATGTGAAGAATGAGCGCGTCCATCGCCTGATTGCCCTTTCCGACCAGCTGGCGAAGGAATATGCTTCCCAGTTTGAAGGAGAAGTGCTTGAGGTCATTCCGGAAGAAGAGTACAAGGAGAAGGACGGCCATTATGTCGGCTATACGGATAACTACCTGAAAGTCATCCTGCCGGCCACTGAAGACATGGTTGGCAAAATTGTCAAAGTCAAGCTTCTAAAGGCAGGCTATCCTTACAATGAGGGCCAATTTGTGCGCTTGCTGGAAGATGAACCTGCTGCCGAAAAAGCTGTGGTATAGAGAAAAGGAATTGCCTCTTGCGGCAATTCCTTTTTTAATTTTTGTTCCCGTGAAGGATGATGATCATCCTGCCGAACCTGTCCGCAAAGGGAAGAACCAGCAGTGAAGAAACGATATTAAATAAAACACTTGCATGTGCCAGCTGAACTTCCATCCTGTCAGCTGTCATGGGGGCAATCAGGGCGTAATCATCTATAAAAGGCAAAAATGCAAGTGTTCCGGCAATATTCAACCAAAGATGGGCATACGCTGTAAGCCTGGCCTCTTTCCCCGCCCCTGCAGAAGCGAGCAGCGCGGTTACACAAGTGCCAATATTGGCCCCCAACATGGCAGCGACTGCAGCGCTGAACTGCATCGTTCCTTCTGACAGGAAGCCCATTAGAATTCCGGACATGGCCGTACTGGACTGGATGATTGCTGTTATCACGGTTCCCGCTCCCAGGCTGTAAAGAAGGCTGTCATTTAACTGTGCCAGCCATTGTTCAACGACCGGGAGACTTGTTAGGGGGCCGGCCAGGTATGAAAATCCTCTCATGGCTGCGAACACAGCTGCCATGCCGAAGAGAATTTGCCCGATATTCCTGTGCTGCTCCTTCCTGGCAAGGATCAGCACGGCCCCTATGATAGCAAGGGGTACTATGAAAACATCAAGATTGATGGTGATCAATTCCAAGGTGAAGGTGGTTCCGATATTGGATCCCAATATGATTCCGATTGATTGTCTGAACGTAAGCATCCCTGCACTGATCAGGCCGATTGTGATGACCATGACGGCGGAACTGCTGTGGAGGATGGCTGTAACAAGTGTACCTGCAAGCAAGCCTTTCAGAGGTGTGCCTGTCATCCTGGCGAGCCAACCTCTCATGGAGTCCGCAGACAATTGAAACAGCCCTCTTCTTAAAATCATCATACCCGAGAGAAATATTCCAACTAACAAGATGAACAGAAAAGCATAGACCATTGACCCTCACCCTTTCTTTTTATATCTATGAATGGAGGGGCTGGACATGCCGAAATCTTTTCCGGAATAGGGACGAATGATTATTCTTAAATCCATGTATGATTTTCAGTTGACCTTGCTTCGCTAGTATATTATAATTGCAAGGTACATGGTTCCCCATGTGTTTTCATGTAAGTGTGTTGTGTTCGGAGGGAGGGAAAGAGAATGTCTAAAACTGTTGTTCGCAAAAACGAATCGCTTGAAGATGCTCTTCGACGCTTCAAACGTACTGTTTCTAAGTCAGGTACAATTCAAGAAGCTAGAAAGCGCGAATTCTACGAAAAACCAAGTGTTAAGCGTAAGAAAAAGTCTGAAGCTGCCAGAAAACGCAAGTTCTAAGAGAGGGTGGAATTATTTTGAGTCTTCTCGAGCGTTTAAATAAAGATATGATCCAAGCGATGAAGAACAAGGAAAAAGACAAACTCACGACAATTCGGATGATGAAGTCGTCCTTGCAAAACGAAGCAATCAAGCTCGGGAAGCAAGAGTTGTCGGCTGAGGAAGAATTGACTGTACTTTCTCGCGAATTAAAACAACGCAAAGATTCCCTCCAGGAATTTGAAAAAGCAGGTCGCCAAGACCTTGTGGAAAAACTGCGCATCGAAATCGAACATGTCGAGCAATATATGCCGGAGCAGTTAAGCGAAGAAGAGCTTGTCAGCGTCATCAAGCAATCCATTGCTGAAACTGGTGCTGCGTCTAAGGCCGATATGGGCAGAGTGATGGCTGCGATCATGCCGAAGGTAAAAGGCAAAGCAGACGGGTCGCTCGTCAACAAACTTGTACAACAACACCTTTCATAAAAAAATGTGACTAAGGGCCGTGAGCATTTGCTTGCGGCCTTTTTAGTGTTCCCGAATTTCCGCGGAGACGGAAATTAAAGGATGTTCTGGTAATAAAAGTGACTGTCTATGGTATGATAAAAATATACATATTCTTTAGGGTGCTATTCAACCTTCCAAAAGAATGAAACCTAACGGACACTTAGACCGTAATACAGGAAGCCGCTTAAACAAGAGAGGGGGAATGGGATATTGAGGCTTAGCCGGATGATGGTATTGCTCACTTTGCTTATGGGGCTTGCGCTGTCGGCTTTCCCTTTGCTGCCATCGGCTCAAGATGAAACCGTTTATATTGTCCCGGTTGAAGCTACAGTGGAAAAAGGCCTCTATGCCTTTTTGGATAGGGCTGTATCCGAAGCTGAGGCCGATGATGCTTCTGCCATTATTTTTGAAATTAATACTCCGGGCGGGGCGGTCGATGCAGCAGGCGAAATTGGGAAATTGTTTACATCCACCAACATGCGGACAATAGCCTTCGTAAATAAGCAGGCTTTGTCGGCTGGCGCCTATATTTCGCTGAATGCCGATGAAATTTATATGGTGCCTGGTGCTGTAATGGGATCGGCAGCGATTATTGATCAAAGCGGAAACACTGCCGGGAAAAAAGCAGAATCCTACTGGTTCGCTGCCATGAGGAGTGCTGCCCAGGAATCTGGAAGGGATCCGATTTATGCCTTGGCGATGGCAGATGAAAATGTCGACCTGCCTGAGTATGGGGCAGGAAAAGGGGAACTTCTGACGCTGACTGCGGAGCAGGCGCTAGAAGTTGGCTATTCGGAAGGAACGGTCAAAGACCGGGATGCATTGCTGGCGGAACTTGGGTTTGAGCAGGCAGCCATCAAAGAGGTGGAGGAGAGTTTTGCGGAGAAGGTTGCCAGATTCATTACAAACCCGGTAGTCACATCGGTGCTGATTACGATTGGCAGCCTGGGGCTTGTATTGGAGTTATACTCGCCTGGGTTTGGGATACCAGGCTTCATGGGGATTTCTTCCTTGCTGCTTTTTTTCTACGGCCATATGGTGGCTGGCCTGGCCGGGTATGAAGCAATCATTCTGTTTGCCATTGGCGTCGGCTTGATGATCCTGGAATTTTTCATTGCAGGCGGTATTGTCGGGATCCTCGGTTTTATTGCCGTAATCGCCAGTTTTTTCATGGCCTCCGGGAATGTCATGCATATGGGTATTACCCTTTTGATTGCCATGGCGGCAACAATTCTGGTTTCCATCCTTATGGTAAAGGTGTTGGGGAGAAGGATGAAATTATTCGGCAAAATTATTCTCACTGATTCTACAAGCACAGAGGGCGGTTATGTATCGAACAAGAACCGGACAGAACTGATCGGCCTCGAAGGGACGACTGTTACAGCCCTAAGGCCTGCCGGTACCGTGCTTGTAGGCGACGAGAGACTGGATGTAGTAAGTGAAGGAAGTTTTATTCAGAAAGACAAGAAAGTAAAAATAGTCAAGACGGAAGGGTCACGTGTTGTGGTCCGGGAAGTTCCGGAATGACCACGATGAATTGGAGGAATTGATATGGCATTGACATCAGGTACTGTTTTTTTGCTGGTAGCCGTTGTGCTCGGCCTGCTGCTTCTCGGCGTCCTTTTTACCTTTGTTCCAGTAATGCTCTGGATTTCTGCCCTGGCGGCCGGAGTTAGGGTAAGCATCTTCACACTGATTGGAATGAGGCTCCGCCGGGTTATCCCGAGCCGGGTTATCAATCCGTTGATCAAGGCACACAAGGCCGGGTTGGGAGTGACGACAAACCAGCTTGAGAGCCATTACCTTGCCGGAGGAAATGTCGACAGGGTTGTTAATGCCCTGATCGCTGCACACCGTGCGAATATCGAGTTGTCCTTTGAGCGGGCGGCTGCCATTGATCTTGCCGGCCGGGACGTGCTTGAGGCAGTACAGATGAGCGTTAATCCGAAGGTTATCGAAACACCGTTCATCGCCGGTGTCGCGATGGATGGAATCGAAGTAAAAGCGAAAGCGCGCATTACCGTTAGGGCCAACATTGACAGGCTTGTCGGGGGTGCTGGAGAGGATACCATCGTTGCGCGTGTCGGTGAAGGGATTGTCTCGACCATTGGTTCATCCGATAACCATAAAAAAGTCCTGGAAAACCCGGATATGATTTCACAGACAGTCCTTTCCAAGGGCCTGGATGCAGGTACAGCCTTTGAAATCCTCTCGATCGATATTGCGGATGTTGATATCGGCAAGAACATTGGTGCCGAACTCCAGACGGAACAGGCGGAAGCCGACAAGAAGATTGCCCAGGCAAAGGCTGAGGAACGCCGTGCCATGGCTGTTGCCCAGGAGCAGGAAATGAAGGCGCGCGTACAGGAAATGAGAGCGAAAGTTGTGGAATCCGAGGCAACCGTTCCACTTGCCATGGCCGAAGCCTTAAGAGATGGAAACATTGGTGTGATGGATTACATGAATATCCAGAACATTTCTGCCGATACCGACATGAGAGACTCCTTTGGAAAGCTTTCTGGCGGCAAAAAAGACGAGAACAAGGATGAATAACTTCCATCCCGCTTTGAAAGGGGGGACCAACCATGGAATTTCTGTTCGATAATCCATTCATTCTTATGATATTGATTGGTCTGATCTCGACATTGTTCGGGAAAAAGGGGGAGCAGCAGGAGCAGCAAAAGAGGCCCCAGCAGAGAAGGCAGTCACAGCAACCGCGCCAAGGCCCTGGCCAGCCCCAGCGTCCTGAACGAAGACCGGCGCAGCAGAGATCTGAAAGGCCGGCGCAGCCAATGCCGCCAACGATGGAAAAAAAGGCTGAACGTACGGCTGCAAGCATCCCTCAGCTGACGGATGTCCAGAAAATTTATGAAGATAAAAGACGGGAAATGATGGAATCCGCGAGGCATGAACCTCGTACCGTAAGCGGGGGCCCTGCTTCGGCCCAGGCTGGCAACGAGGAAAAGCCTGTTACTCTGGACCTGAATCCCGATGGCAACCGCCTGATTGAAGGAATTGCCTGGGCTCAGGTTCTGGGGCCGCCAAGAGCGCGGGATCCCCACCGGACGATGAGGCGAAGATAAGCTTGTCCATCCCGGATCGATCCTGTTAAAAAGATGTGCTAGAACCCCTTTTCAGCTCATACATATGAGTTGAAAGGGGGTTCTTTTTTTATGGCAAAGAAATGGAGCCAGCTTATTCGAAATTGGATGACCCAAAAAATGGACCTTCCACCTGATGTCATGATGGATCTCCCCCGTATCACCATGATTGGACAAATCCATATCTATATTGAAAACCACCGCGGTTTACTGGCTTTCTCCGACAAAGAACTGAGGCTGCTCCTGAAACAGGGCCAGCTGCTGGTGAAGGGGAAGGCGTTTGTCATTAAAACCATTCTCCCGGAAGAGATACTGCTTGAAGGGAAAATCGACCAGGTGATATATATCAATGAATGATTCAGGAGGAAGCTCATGAAAAATCAATGGATCAATTTGTTTGCGGGAACTCTCCGTGTCAAAGTAACCGGAAAGGGAATCGAGCGTTTTTTGAACCAGCTGACGCGAAGTGGAATCCTGATCTGGAATGTGAAAAGGCATGGTACCGAAGCAGTGACATTTCAAATAAATGTGCAGGATGCTAAAAAATTGCGGGTCCCTGCAAGGTCCAGCCAGTGTAAAATCCGCTTTATCGAGAGGGCTGGGGGCCCTTTCTTTTTACGCAGAATTTGGACAAACAGCGGTTTTCTCGTTGGTGCGGCTGCATTTCTCATCATCCTCATGTTTTTGTCCAATATGGTTTGGGGAATTGAAATAAGAGGGGCCAGCCCAGCGATCGAGCATCAAATCCGCAAAGAATTGGCCGATATGGGCGTGAAACATGGGAGCCTCCAGTTCACGATTAAAAATGTCGATCTCCTCCAACGTGACCTGACGGATAAAGTGAAGGAAATAACCTGGGTAGGTGTGGAATTAAGGGGGACAACCTACCATTTCCAGGTTGTAGAAAAGGAAGAGCCTGAAAAACAGCAAGCATATACCCCTCAGCATCTCGTAGCTGCAAAGAAGGCGACTATTGTAAAAATGTTCGTTGAGGAAGGCGAATCAATGGTCCAGCTGAACGATGTGGTCCAGCCGGGACAACTGCTTGTCAGTGGGCTGATCGGCAAGGAAGAAGAGAAAAAGCCTGTTCCGGCAAGAGGGGAAATCCTTGGGGAAACTTGGTATAAATCTCTAGTGGAGCTGCCCCTTCAATCAACATTCCAGGTGTTCAGCGGGAATGAGGCAAGAAAGTACCAACTGCAGCTTGGAAAACTTTCCATTCCGGTTTGGGGATTCAAGAAGCATGGGTACAATGAATTTGAAAGTGAAGAATCAATGCACCAAATAAAATTTTTGAAATGGAAGCTGCCGATTGCGTTTGTGGCGAAGACCATTCGCGAAAGGGAAGAAGTCACAAGGACGTATACAAAAGCGGAAGCGATAAAAAGTGCCAGGGAATTGGCCAGAAAAGATATAAAAAAGATTATTCCTGAAGATGCTAAGATTAAAGGGGAAGAGATTTTACATCAATCGATAAAGAATGGTAAAGTAAGAATGTCCATCCATTTTCAAATAATTGAGGATATTGCAAAAGGCCAACCTATAATCCAAGGAGACGAAGAATGACAGAAGACTTCAAAACAAAGGAAATACAACTTGAAAATCCAGAGGCAGCCATTGCCCTGTTCGGAAACTCGGACTCGAACCTGAAGGTGATTGAAAACGAGCTGAAAGTATCGATCATCACTAGAGGAGAGTCGGTAATCGTAGCCGGACAGCCGGAAAATGTGGAAATGGCCCAGGCTGTCATGGAAAAATTAATGGCTGTTGTCCGCAAAGGAATCAATATCAGCCAAAGGGATGTCATCTATGCCCTCCAGCTTGCCAAGAAAGGCACGCTCGAATATTTCCAGGATTTATACGAAGAAGAAATTGCAAGAAACTCCAAAGGTAAACCAGTCCGGGTCAAGACCATTGGACAGCGTCATTATATAAATGCGATTAAAGGACAGGATCTTGTTTTTGGAATTGGTCCTGCAGGAACCGGAAAAACCTATCTGGCGGTTGTAATGGCGGTTAACGCCCTGAAAAATGGGAATGTCACCAAGATCATTCTGACCAGGCCTGCGGTTGAAGCGGGAGAAAGCCTTGGTTTCCTACCAGGAGACCTTAAGGAAAAAGTCGACCCTTATCTAAGGCCGCTTTATGATGCTCTCCATGACATTCTTGGGACGGAGCATACACAGAGGCTGATTGAAAGGGGAACAATCGAAATCGCCCCGCTCGCTTATATGCGCGGCAGGACGCTGGATGATGCATTCGTCATCCTTGATGAAGCGCAAAACACTACTAAAGCCCAGATGAAGATGTTCCTTACAAGGCTGGGGTTCGGCTCTAAAATGGTGATTACCGGGGACACCACCCAGATTGACCTCCCCCGTGGGGTGAAATCGGGGCTGATCGTTGCAGAAGAGGTCCTGCAAGGGGTCAAAGGAATGTCTTTTATTCATCTTGAGCAGTCCGATGTAGTCCGCCACCCTCTTGTGGCGCGGATTATCAATGCCTATGATAAAAGTGAAGATGGTCAATAGGTCTGTCCGACAGGGCAGGCTATTTTTTGCATGTGAGAGGGTGAAAGTTGGAAAAAAAACTGTTATGATGGAAAATATTAAGAGATTTATCATCCTTTGATTACTTACTCGGCTTGGCAGCCCAGGCAGGAGGTACAGAATGGAAAAGATGCAGCGCCATTTTTCCACTATATTGGATTTGTTGAATATTAAGCTGTTTCGATTGCTGCTATTCCTGATCCTTGGCTCGATTTTGTTTCTGTCCATGTACAGCAACGTGAAACCGGAAAAGCTCGACCTTACCTTGTTTTCAGTAGCCGACAAGACCATTCGTTCTCCTATCACAGTGGAGGATAAGGGGAATACTGAAAGAGCAAGACAGGAGGCTGTCAATCAGGTTCAGGATGTTTATATTGTTAAAAAAGAATATGCCCAAAACCAGGTGGACCTGGTTACATCCATTTTCGACTCGGTGACTGAAGTCAATAATGAAATCAAGGCGGAATTAAAGGAACGTGCCGACCAGGATATGGATATAGAAGCAGCGGTCATTCCAATTGAAGAAAGAATCGTCCGGGTCAAGGAGAAACTAACGGAAGAAGTAACAAAGGTCATTTCTGATCCCGCGTTTGCCGCCATGCTCCAGGCAAGGCCAGAAGATTTGGCTATTGCCAAAGACATGACCTTGACGGCTGTCAATAACGTCATGAGCCGAAGGATTCCGGCGGATGAAGTGGAAAATGGGAAAAAGCGGGTTGAAGAAGAACTTAGGTATACAAGCCTGAACTCCAGCCTGAGGAGCGCCATTATCGAACTTGGCCGGTTCGCCATCATCCAGAATGAGTTTTACGATCCCAAGGCCACAGAAGAATTGCGGCAGCAGGCCATTGACAACGTTGAGCCTGTGAAGATCCTTGAAGGCCAGATTATTGTAGAGGAAGGGCAGCTGATCAGCAGGGATGTCTACCAGCAGCTTGAGCTGGCCGGATTGTTGAACAGTGACCAATCGCTCAAGCCCTTTGCCGGTCTCGCCATGTTTATTTTTATTATCCTGAGTGCCCTGTACTTTTTGTTTGATGAAATGGGGAAAACGGAGAAGGTCCAAAGACAGCTTTTGATATTCAGCCTGATTTTTGTTTTGTCGATTATGATCATGAAACTGGTCAGCCTCTTTTCAGATCAGGAGTTTTCGGAAATTGGCTATGTGTTCCCTGCTGCCATGGGCGCAATGCTCATTAAGATCCTGATAGATGAGCGGCTGGCTGTATTCCAGACAATTATCACCGGGATTTGCGGCAGCATCATGTTCAATCAGGGTATTACGGGAACATTGAATGTCACCGTTGCCATTTACATCATTGCCAGCGGACTGGCAGGAATCCTGTATTTAAGGCAGCAGAATCAGAGAAGTAAAATCCTCCAGGCGGGCATGTTCGTTTCCGTTATCAATCTGTTCGTCATCGTCGCGCTGGTACTGCTGCGAAACAGCCAGTACACTAGTCTGGAAACCGGTTTTTATTTTATGCTAGCCTTTTTGTCCGGCATCAGTTCAGCGGTGCTGACGATCGGCCTGCTGCCATTTTTTGAGGCAGGCTTCGGCGTCCTTACTGCCATGAAGCTCATTGAGCTATCGAGCCCTAACCATCCGCTGCTGAGAAAAATCCTGACTGAAGCTCCGGGAACCTACCACCACAGTGTGATGGTAGCCAATCTTGCAGAATCTGCCTGCGAGGCTGTAGGGGCAAACGGACTTCTGGCAAGAGTGGGGTGCTATTATCACGATATAGGCAAAACAAAACGGCCCCAATTTTTCATCGAAAACCAAATGAATATAGACAACCCTCATGACAAGCTGCCGCCGGTCACGAGCAAGAATATTATTATCGCCCATGCTGCCGATGGATCCGAAATGCTGAGAAAGCATAAAATGCCGAAGGAAATTGTCGATATTGCCGAACAGCATCACGGTACGACCTTACTGAAATTTTTCTATCACAAGGCCAAACAATCCGGCAGCGATGTAAAAGAAGCCGATTTTCGCTATCCTGGACCAAAGGCACAGACTAAAGAAATTGCCATTATTGGCATAGCGGACAGCGTGGAAGCGGCTGTCAGGTCGATGTCCCGTCCAACCCATGACCAGATTGAAAGCCTCGTCAGGAATATCATAGCCGACAGGCTGCAGGATGGTCAGCTGAATGATTGCGATATCACCCTGAAGGAATTGCAGATTGTCGGGGACAGCTTTTGCGAAACATTAAAAGGAATCTTCCACTCCCGGATTGAATATCCGGAAATGACAAAACAGAAGGTGAAGCAAGCATGACTCTAGAAATAGATTTATTTGATGAAGTCGAGGAACTCGGCGAATACGAAATGGCGGAAATTGAAAAGCTCTTGAATTTTGCTGCACAAAAAGAGGGAGTAGAGGCGGGAAGTGAAGTTTCCGTTACTTTCGTGTCCAATAAGCGGATCCATGAAATTAATCTTGAATACCGAAAGATTGACCGGCCGACAGATGTCATTTCATTTGCCCTCGAGGAAGAAGGCGAAGGTGAATTAACTGTGACAGGGGCGCAAATCCCGAGAGTTCTTGGGGATATAATTATCTCCGTTGCCAAGGCAAGGGAGCAGGCAGAGGAATATAATCATTCGTTTATGAGGGAGCTTGGCTTTTTGGCTGTCCATGGCTTTCTTCATCTGCTTGGTTATGACCATGAAACGGAGGAAGATGAAAAGGCGATGTTTTCCAGGCAAAGGGAAATATTGAATGAATATGGGCTCATCCGGTAAAAACGCGAATGGAAAGTCAAGGCTGACCAGATCCTTTGCCTATGCATTTGCTGGAATCCGGGCAGGACTGAAACAAGAACGGAATTTGCAGATCCATCTTGGAATATCAATGGCTGTAATCCTGCTTGGATATTTTTTGCACATTTCAGCTGTCGAGTGGCTGTTTATCTGCCTGTCAATCGGAGGCATGCTCGCTGCTGAATTGATGAACAGCGCCATTGAAAGGGTAGTCGATCTGGTGACCACGGAGTACCATCCGCTGGCAAAACAGGCAAAGGATATGGCTGCCGGTGCAGTTTTGTTATTGGCCATCACCTCTGTCGTTATAGGCCTGGTTATTTTTGGTCCAAGGCTTTTACTCTTCTTTTTATAAGCTGCCCTCTGGACAGCTTTTTTTCATGTGTGGATTGTGATAAAATTTCGGCTCAGGCGGGTGCTTGAAGAGGGCTTTTCCCCGGTTTGAATCTGGCTTCGAAATTAAGTACAATTAAGGTTCAGAATTAATATCAAATACGCAAGCCTATTTTTAGAAAATTTAAAATTTTTTACGCTTTTTTGGATTTCTCCGTGAAATTGAAGCCAAAATAAGGTAAAATAGTGGAAAGGACGATTTCTAATGGATGTAACATTGTTAATAGGAGAAGCAAAAGAGGCAATGAAAAAAGCATATGTTCCTTACTCGAAGTTTCAGGTTGGTGCTGCGTTGCTTACGGAGGAAGGAAAGGTGTACCAAGGCTGTAATATTGAAAACGCTGCATACAGCATGTGCAATTGTGCGGAGCGCACGGCACTTTTCAGCGCGTATGCCCACGGAGACCGAAAGTTTAAAACCCTTGCGGTGATTGCGGATACGGACCGTCCTGTCTCGCCATGCGGAGCCTGCCGCCAGGTCATTTCGGAACTGTGCCCAAAAGACATGAAGGTGGTTTTAACAAACCTGAATGGGGATATTAAAGAATTAACTGTCGAAGAATTGCTGCCAGGCGCATTTTCACCGGAGGATCTACATGAATAACACAGCAGGTAACGGATTTAAATCAGGCTTCATTTCCATCATTGGAAGGCCGAATGTTGGGAAATCGACTTTTTTGAACCGGGTGGTCGGACAGAAAATCGCCATTATGAGCGACAAGCCGCAAACAACCCGGAATAAGGTCCAGGGTGTACTGACACAGGATGACTCCCAGCTAATCTTCATTGACACACCTGGAATCCATAAGCCAAAGCATAAGCTTGGGGATTTCATGATGAAGGTTGCTCAAAATACACTTAAGGAAGTGGACCTGGTCCTATTCATGGTAAATGCCGAGGAAGGCTACGGCCGCGGGGAAGAATTTATTATTGAAAAGCTGCAGTCCGTCTCCACACCGGTTTTTTTAATCATTAATAAAATTGATCTTATTCATCCGGATAAACTGTTGCAGTTAATTGAAGGATATAAGGAGAAGTACAACTTTAAAGAGATTGTTCCTATTTCGGCCCTTGAAGGAAACAATGTCGAAAGGTTATTGGGGCAAATTAAAGAATACCTGCCTGAAGGGCCGCAGTACTATCCGGCAGACCAGGTGACAGATCATCCTGAACGATTTATTGTTTCAGAATTGATAAGGGAAAAAGCCCTGCACTTGACCAGGGAAGAAATCCCCCACTCGCTTGCGGTTGTGATTGAAAAAATGGAACGCAAGCCCGAGAACAAGACGGTCCATGTCATGGCAACCATCGTCGTGGAGCGGGATTCACAGAAGGGGATCATTATTGGCAAACAAGGCAGCATGCTTAAGGAGATAGGCAAACGGGCGAGGCTGGACATTGAGAACCTGCTGGGAACCAAGGTATTCCTGGAGCTTTGGGTAAAAGTGCAGAAAGACTGGAGGAACAGGGCGACCCACCTCCGTGATTATGGCTTTAGGGACGATGAATATTAGTAAGGAACATCCTAATCCTTTCTGCCATAACTAATGTATTAGGAAAAGTCTGGTATTATGAACAGGGTATTTTTACAATATTTATGAAACATGAAATTCGAGTGACAGGCTATGATAAATTGTAAGGATTCGGGATAAGAAAATTGCTAGTTGAATAATTGAAAGGTGGGGTTTTCTATGTTGGATTTTACCTGGAAGGTTTTTTCGCAAACAGGTAATATTGACACATATCTCCTCTTCAAGGAGTTGGAGCAGGAAAGACGAGAAATACCCGGAAATCAGGAGGAAGAGCTAGCAGAAATTGATTTTCCCATCTCATAGGTTTGTCTTCCAGCACTGGATGGTGAAGGATGATGCTGGAGAAATGTGAAGGCATCGTAATACGGACAACTGATTATGCCGAAACAAATAAAATCGTGACTCTATATACTCGTGAGTGGGGTAAGGTTGGTGTGATGGCAAGGGGCGCAAAAAAGCCGAACAGCCGGCTGGCGGCGATCACCCAGCCTTTTACATATGGCCAATTCCTCATCCAAAGAGGCAGGGGGCTGGGAACCCTGCAGCAAGGGGAAATCATTTATTCAATGAGAAGCATGCGGGAAGATATTTTCCTGACTGCCTATGCCAGCTATATCATTGACTTGACTGACAAGAGTACAGAAGAAAAAAAGCCCAATCCTTATTTATTTCAACTCTTGCTTCAGACCCTGCAGTATTTGGACGAAGGCTATGACCAGGACATACTTATGCATATTTACGAGATGAAGATGCTCAATGTCCTCGGCCTGTACCCCATTCTTGACCATTGTGCCAACTGCGGCAGGACGGAAGGGACTTTTTCCTTCTCTGTGCGTGAGGGCGGCTTGCTCTGCCAAAGATGCATTGAAAAAGACCCTTATCACTTTAAAGTCAGCCAGGCATCCATCCGATTGATGCGGCTGTTTTATTTGCTTGACCTTTCCCGGCTGGGATCCATATCCGTCAAGGAAGAAACGAAAGCGGAATTGAAAAAAATGATAACAGCCTATTATGAAGAGTATTCAGGCCTTCATCTTAAAACAAGAAGGTTCCTTGACCAGCTTGACAGCTTTAAGGATAAGCTTTAGGATATTGACAAATCTTTTTGTTTTCGCTATGATTTTTAGTAAAATTACATATCGATGTTTGCAGTGATGGAAAGGAGTAGCCAATACTCCCTGTAAAGCGATCCCGGGTTGGTGCGAGCCGGGAATGGGGAACTGGTGAAGGGCGTTCCGGAGCAAATGATGATGAAAGTGGCCGCTTTTTGGCGGCAATTAGGGTGGAACCGCGGGTAACTCTCGTCCCTATGCATGCAGCATAGGGGCGGGAGTTTTTTTGTGTACGGAAAACCCAGCCAATTAATAATCAAATACACGAAAGGTGTGTGACAAATGAATATTCAAAATATGATCCTAACCCTTCAGAAGCATTGGTCTGATCAGGGCTGCATCCTTATGCAGGCGTATGATGTTGAAAAAGGAGCAGGAACGATGAGCCCTTATACCTTCCTGCGGGCCATTGGACCGGAGCCGTGGAATGTTGCCTATGTAGAGCCTTCGCGCAGGCCGGCTGATGGCCGATACGGTGAGAATCCGAACCGGCTGTATCAGCACCATCAATTCCAGGTGATCATGAAACCATCACCCGACAACATCCAGGAGCTTTACCTTGACTCATTGAAGGCTTTGGGAATCAATCCGTTAGAGCATGATATCCGGTTTGTTGAAGACAATTGGGAGAATCCTTCACTCGGCTGTGCAGGGCTGGGCTGGGAAGTATGGCTTGATGGCATGGAAATTACACAGTTCACTTATTTCCAGCAGGTGGGCGGCCTTGAATGCAAGCCTGTATCCGTCGAAATCACATACGGAATTGAAAGGCTCGCGTCTTATATCCAGGACAAAGAAAATGTGTTTGATCTCGAGTGGACAAATGGCTTTACAGTTAGGGATATTTTTGGCCAGCCCGAATATGAACATTCAAAATATACATTTGAGACATCCGACCCGGACATGCTGTTCCATCTCTTTAATGTATACGAGAAGGAAGCGCACAGGCAAATGGATGAAGGGCTTGTCCATCCTGCCTATGATTATGTCCTGAAATGCTCCCATGTGTTCAATATTCTTGATGCAAGAGGAGCCATATCCGTAACCGAAAGAACCGGCTACATTGCACGGTGCCGAAATCTTGCCAGGAAAGTGGCCAAAACTTTCTATGAAGAGAGAGAAAAACTTGGCTTCCCAATCCTGGAGCGAAAGGAGAACCCGGAACATGAGTAAACAAAATTTATTGCTGGAAATTGGCCTTGAAGAAATGCCGGCCAGATTTATCAATGATTCCATTGCCCAGCTTGCCGCCAAAGTGGAAAACTGGCTTTCCGAAAAAAACATCGGGTTTACAAACATTCAAGCATTCGCTACGCCAAGGCGCCTTGCTGTCCTGGTAAATGATGTCGCAGAGCGCCAGGAGGACAGCCATGAGGAAGCGAAGGGACCGGCAAGGAAAATTGCCCTGACACCAGATGGTGAATGGTCAAAGGCAGCAGCAGGCTTCACCCGTGGACAAGGCATGACAGTTGACGATATTTATTTCAAGGAAATAAACGGCATTGAATATGCCCATGTCAAAAAGTTTATTGAAGGGCAGGAAACAGCAGGACTTCTGCCAGAAATGAAACAAATAATCACTTCCTTGAATTTTCCGAAGAATATGCGCTGGGCAGACCAGGAACTCCGCTATGTGAGGCCGATAAAATGGATGGTGGCCCTGTTCGGGCAGGAGGTTGTGCCATTCTCCATCGCGGGAGTATCGACAGGACGCACAACATATGGCCACCGGTTCCTGGGCGGGAAGATTGAACTGGATTCCCCGGAAAGCTATGAAGAAGAACTTAAGGGACAATTTGTACTTGCAGATTCGGAAAAAAGGAAGCAGATAATTGTATCCCAGCTTCAAAAGCTTGAAGAAGAAAACAGCTGGATCATTCCAGTGGATGAAGACCTCCTGGATGAGGTGAACAATCTGGTCGAATACCCGACTGCCTTATTTGGGAAATTCGAAGAGGAATTCCTTAATATTCCCGAAGAAGTACTCATTACGTCAATGAAAGAACATCAGCGTTATTTCCCGGTGAAAGGAAAGGATGGCGGCTTGCTGCCAATCTTTGTAACAGTAAGGAATGGCGATCAGCGCCATATTGATACGGTTGCCCGAGGAAACGAAAAAGTGCTGCGGGCAAGGCTTGCTGATGCAGCATTCTTCTATAGGGAAGACCAAAAATTAAAGATTGGAACAGCGCTTGAAAAACTGAAGAATATTGTTTACCACGAAGAAATCGGTACCTTGGCAGAAAAGACTGCCCGTGTGCGGAAGCTTTCAAGCTTAATCTGTGAAAGGCTGGGTCTTGACAGCGAAACCATACAGCATGCGGACCGTGCTGCTGAAATCAGCAAATTCGACCTGGTCACCCAGATGGTGTATGAATTCCCGGAGCTTCAGGGAATCATGGGTGAAAAATATGCCCTTCAAAAAGGTGAGCATCCGGCGGTTGCACAGGCTATTAATGAGCATTATAAGCCGCGGAACGCAGGGGACGGCCCTGCAGAAAGCGATGCAGGGGCTGTAGTCGCATTGGCAGAAAAGCTCGACACTATCTGTTCGTTCTTTGCCATCGGAGTGATTCCAAGCGGTTCGCAAGACCCGTATGCGTTAAGAAGACAGGCATCAGGCATCGTCCTTACCCTTATGAATAAAAATTGGAATATCGCACTTGAAACATTGATAGGACTTTCCCTGAACCTTGTATCGCAGGCTGGACTTGGGAAGCGCAGCGAGGAAGAATCATATAAAGACCTTATTCAATTCTTTGGACTCCGCCTCAAACACCTTCTTCAGGAACGGGGCATCCGCTACGATATCATTGATGCGGTTCTTGGCGGCGGCCTGAGAAGCGTCCCAGGGGTGATTGAAAGAGCGGATGTACTGCAGGAGCATGTCAATGCGCCGGACTTCAAGGAGAGCATGGAAGCGTTGAGCCGCGTGCTCAATATTGCGAACAAAGCCGGAGTAATGGGAGACATTGATCCTGAACTATTTGAGAATGAGCATGAAAATAAGCTGTACTCCAGGTATCTGGAATCTGCCAGGGAAGAAGAAGACCAAATTGATGCAGCAAGATTCTATCATCTGCTTCTTGAATTGAGACCAGCCATCAGTGCATATTTTGACCATACAATGGTAATGGCTGAGCAACAGGAAGTCCGGGAAAACCGACTGAACCAAATGGCTGCCCTTTCGGCTTTAATTATGAAGTTTGCCAAGGTAAATGACATTAATGTTAAATAGCACGCTTAACAGAGCCGCAGCGCCTGCAAAATGAGCAGGCCCGGCAGTTTTGTTTGCAAAGAATCCCCAAACGGAACCATTCACAACGGGTAAATAGTATATAATGTTTTTAGTTAGGGCTGTTTAAACACGGTTCAATAGGCGGTGAGTAAAATCGAACTTAATAAGCGCCAGGAACAAATATTAAATATTGTAAAGGACAATGGCCCCATTACGGGGGAGCAAATCGCCGACCGGCTCAATTTGACCAGGGCCACACTAAGGCCTGACCTCGCGATTCTGACCATGGCAGGCTACCTTGATGCAAGGCCGAGAGTAGGATATTTCTATACTGGAAAAAGCGGCAGCCAGCTTTTAACGGACAGCCTCAAGAAAATAGTTGTGGGGGATTACCAGTCAATTCCCGTCGTCATCATGGAAGATGTATCTGTATACGATGCGATTGTGACGATGTTCCTTGAGGATGTGGGTACGCTGTTTGTGGTGGACAAAAGCTCCCACCTTGCCGGAGTCCTGTCAAGGAAGGACCTTTTAAGGGCGAGCATAGGCAAGCAGGAGCTGACGGCATTGCCAGTCAATATCATCATGACCCGCATGCCTAACATCACAGTATGCAAAAAAGAGGATTTGCTGATTGATGCTGCCAAAAAGCTGATTGATAAACAAATCGACGCTCTGCCTATTGTTAAGGAAGCAGAGCAGGGTTTGGAAATTGTCGGCAGGCTGACAAAAACAAATATAACCAGGGCATTTGTGGCCCTGGCAGATGAAGAGTAGGAGGCTGGCGGTTCCAATGGATAAGTTGCCTATTATTTACGTTGTTTCCGATTCAGTGGGAGAGACTGCGGAACTAGTGACAAAGGCTGCACTCAGCCAATTTCCAAAATCGGAATTTACTCTCAGGAGGTACCCGTTTGTCGAGGATACCTCCAATATTGAAGAAGTGCTTGCGCTCGCCAAGCTCAACGGCGGAATGATTGCCTATACTTTGGTGAGGCCCGAGATAAATGCTTATATGAGGGAAGCTGCCGCAAGGGAAGGGATTGTCATTTGCGACATTCTCGGGCCATTGATGCAGCAAATACAGACCCAGTGCGGGGAAACGCCTCTCTACGAACCAAGGCTGGTCCGGAAGCTGGATCAGGATTACTTCAAGAAAATAGAGGCGATAGAATTTGCCGTGAAGTATGATGATGGCCGGGATCCCCGCGGCATCCTCAAAGCTGAAATTGTCCTGATCGGCATATCCCGAACATCAAAGACACCATTGTCGCAATACCTGGCCCATAAACGCTACAAGGTGGCAAACGTCCCGATCGTACCGGAAATCGATCCCCCTGAAGAACTCACTTTGGTTCCAGGCAGCAAATGCTTCGGTTTGAGGATTTCTCCCGAAAAGCTGATCCAGATCCGCAGGGAGAGGCTTATTTCCCTCGGATTGAACGATCGGGCTGTATACGCGAATATCGAGAGAATAAAAGAGGAAATCGATTATTTTGATGCTGTTATTGAAAAAATAGGCTGTCCGGTAATCGATGTCACAAACAAAGCGGTTGAAGAAACGGCGAATGTCATTATGAGCATAATGATGAATAAGCAACCGAGGCAATAGCACATGGACCATGTGCTATTGTTTTTGCGGTGCAGTTTTTTTATTAAAACCTCAAGATAAAATTATGGAAAAAAAGCCTTTCTTATACTATAATAAAAAATTGTGATAAAAAAACACATGTTTAGGTTTAGACTTGGCAAAAACCGAATAAACTATTTATTGTTACATGTCAAGGGAATGGACTTAAAATAATTCGACAAAAGGTGAATTTTAAAAAAATCGGGCCAAAAGAAGGAAAATGCGGAGTGATGTAGAATTACTAGTTATGAATCGGGCTGTATGACTATTTTTGTCGACGCAGATTCTTGTCCTGTTAAGCAGGAAATTGTCGAAATTGCTTCGAATTATAATGTGCAGCTTGTTTTTGTCGCGTCATATGCCCATATGATGAATGATTCCCAATCCGGTAAATGGGTATTTGTAGATTGTGAAAAAGAGGCAGCGGACCTTTATATCATGAATCACACAAAGAAAGGCGACATTGCCGTCACCCAGGATATCGGCCTTGCCTCCACTTTGCTTGCCAAAGGGGTTTATGTCCTTTCGCCAAGGGGAATTCAGTTTGAAGAAAAGGATATCCAGACTGCTCTTGAACTAAGGCATCTCTCGGCAAAGGCAAGGAGGCGGGGAGAATATGGCAAGGGTCCCAGACGATTCAGTGAAGCGGACCGGATCACGTTCGGGCAGGAATTCACCAGGCTTTTGTCGAATTCTCAATGTAGAAAATTGGAGTAATGAACATGGCAGAGAGGATTGCGGAAGAGAAAATTAACGAAATCCGCCAGGCGATTGATATTGCTGATGTCATCGGGGATTATGTCCAGTTAAAGAAACAGGGAAGGAATTACTTTGGTCTTTGCCCTTTTCACGGGGAGAATACTCCATCGTTTTCCGTCTCATCCGACAAGCAGATATACCATTGCTTCGGCTGTGGTGCAGGCGGCAACGTGTTTTCATTCTTAATGGAAATCGATGGCCTTTCTTTTCAGGAAGCAGCCGTTAAACTGGCGGAACAGGCTAATGTCCAGCTGGACATAGAGGCAGCACCCCTTAAAAAGAAGGCTGTTCCCGGACATCACCAGCAGATGATCGAGGCCCATGACCTGCTCCGGAAATTTTACCATCATCTCCTTGTCAATACAGATGAGGGGCAGCATGCTCTCGAATACTTGGAGAGCAGGGGCATATCCCGGGAATCGATTGAAAAGTTCCAGATAGGGTATGCGCTGCCGACATGGGAGTTTGCAAGCAATCTTTTGCAAAAAAGAGGATTTGCATTGGAGCAGATGGAAAAAGCGGGCTTGGTTATTCAAAGGGAAAAGGACGGGACTTATTTTGACCGTTTCAGGGACAGGATCATGTTCCCCATTCTGGATCACCAAGGAAATACGATTGCGTTCTCCGGCAGAGCGTTGGGGGCCGATGAGCCCAAATATCTGAACAGCCCGGAAACGCCAATCTTTAATAAAAGCAAAATCCTGTATAATTTTTCCCTGGCAAGGCCTTCAATCCGAAGGCAGCAGCAAATCATCCTGTTTGAAGGCTTCGCAGATGTCATAGCAGCCGATAGGGCAGGTATAGAAAACGGCGTTGCCACAATGGGAACATCATTAACGTCAGAGCACGTTGCAATCATTAAGAAAAATGCTCAGCTGGTAACAATCTGTTACGACTCAGACAATGCGGGAGTAGAGGCTGCATACAGGGCATCGGTGATGCTTCAGGAAGCTGGTTGTCCGGTGAAGGTGGCCCAGATGCCATCAGGGCTCGATCCGGATGACTTTGTAAGGAAACATGGCGAGGAAAAGTTCAGGAACGAGGTCATTGGTTCCAGTTCACCTCTGATGTCCTTTAAACTCCATTATTTCCGCAGGGGAAAGAACCTTCAAAATGAAGGAGACCGCCTTCAATACGTTGATGAAGTCCTGAACGAAATCAGCAGCTTGAAAAGCGCGGTTGAGCAAGATTACTATCTGAGGCAGATTGCCGATGAATTTTCGCTCTCACTCGAGGCCTTGAAACAGCAGGCTTCGCATAACAGCAAGAGCAAGCCTTCACAGCCTTCAAGGGAAGAACAGGCCTCTGTACGCATGCAATTTGCCCCGTCCAGGCAGCAGGGATTAAGGAAGGCTTATTACGAAGCCGAAAGGCGCCTGATTTCCCATATGCTTAAGGATAGCGAGCTTGCATACAAGGTCCAGGAGATGCTTCAGGGAAACACTTTTAATGTGGATGAACACCAGGCAATCATTACGTACTTATTAGGATTTTATGAAAAAGGGCATGAGCCGGACCTTAATGGGTTCTTAAATTATCTTCCCGATAATAAATTAAAAAGTGTTGTTGCAGACATCGGAATGATACCCCTCAACGAAGAGCTTGTGGAACATGAATTAACTGATTATATCAAGCAGGTGTTGAATTATCAAAAGATGTTAAAGATAAAAAATAAACAGGCTGAACAAAAGGAAGCAGAAAAACAAAGTGATCATATGCGTGCAGCTGCAATCGCAATGGAAATCATCCAGCTGCGAAAGTCCTTATAGATTAATCTTATCTGTTTTGTGATTTTGGAAGGAGGGGGACAAATGGCTGAAAAGTCGGCCCGTTCTAATGAGGTGGAAGTTGAGGTAACCTTAGAACAAGCAAAAGACCAGTTGACGGAACTGGGTAAAAAAACCGGTGTCCTTGCTTATGATGATATTGCTGAAAGATTATCGAGCTATGAACTGGATTCAGACCAAATGGATGAATTCTACGAGTTCCTTGGTGATCAGGGCGTTGAGCTTGTAGGAGACAATGAGGATGAAGACCCAGCAGTTCAGGAAATTGCCAAGGAAGGCGATGAAGAGTTCGATTTAAATGACCTTAGCGTCCCTCCTGGTGTTAAAATCAATGACCCGGTAAGGATGTACCTGAAGGAAATCGGCAGGGTGGACCTTCTGTCTGCCGAAGAAGAAATCAACCTGGCGACTAGGATAGAAGAAGGCGACGAAGAAGCCAAAAGGCGTCTTGCGGAAGCGAACCTGCGTCTTGTTGTCAGCATTGCAAAACGCTATGTTGGCCGTGGCATGCTGTTCCTTGATTTGATTCAGGAAGGAAACATGGGCCTGATCAAAGCGGTTGAAAAGTTTGATTACCGGAAAGGGTTCAAATTCAGTACCTATGCCACCTGGTGGATCAGACAGGCGATCACTCGGGCGATTGCCGACCAGGCAAGAACCATCAGGATTCCTGTCCATATGGTTGAAACCATCAATAAGCTGATTCGTGTCCAAAGACAGCTGCTTCAGGATTTGGGGCGCGAACCAACGCCTGAGGAAATCGCGGAAGACATGGATCTGACTCCTGAAAAAGTCCGTGAAATCCTTAAGATCGCGCAAGAGCCGGTTTCCCTGGAAACTCCTATTGGAGAGGAAGATGACTCCCATTTAGGAGACTTCATCGAAGACCAGGATGCGACCTCGCCTTCGGAGCATGCGGCCTACGAATTGCTGAAGGAGCAGCTTGAAGATGTCCTTGATACGCTGACAGACCGGGAAGAGAACGTTTTACGGCTTCGTTTCGGCCTGGATGACGGACGTACACGGACCCTTGAAGAAGTAGGAAAGGTTTTCGGTGTAACCCGTGAGCGAATCCGCCAGATTGAAGCAAAAGCACTCAGGAAGCTGAGGCATCCAAGCCGCAGCAAGCGCCTGAAGGACTTTTTAGAATAAGACCATGAAGAATAATTTACTTGCCATAGTAAATTATTCTTTTTTTATAACTCTATAGGTGCAGGTATAGGGGAACTCTTTTCAGAGGCCTTATTCCTGCCGGAAATTTGATAGCGCTTAACCTTATTTTACTGAATTGTCTCTCACTTTGCAAATGCCTCTTGGCATTAACGGGGGCAATCGGTTTCGGAACAGGGATATTAAGCCTATCTGTGCCTAAAAGATGTCCAAATTGTGAAGAACTGTGACAAAGTTTGCTTTTTTGCTTTTCCTTGCAACATTTTTCAAGTAAAATAAAGTTGTTTGCAATAGTTAATTGAATACATAACTTGTTCCTAAAGGAGGGGTATAAGATGAACAGGAATCCAATTATTCCATTTGTTGCAATTATGGTCTTTGGCATTGGCCTGATGTTCTTGCTTTCGTTTAAAGGATTGGGAGACGCAGAGCAAGCGGCAAAGGAAGCTGAAGGCGGAGAGCAGGCAGCGGAAGTAGCGGATGCGAGCCCTGAGGAGATTTATCAGCAAAGCTGTATCGGCTGTCACGGGGACCAGCTCCAGGGTGTATCCGGACCAGCTTTGAACGCCGTCGGTGGGAAGCTTTCCAAAGAAGAGATCCAGGATATTCTTGTAAACGGTACACCTGGCGGAATGCCAGCAGGCTTAGTGCCGGGCAATGAGGAAAAAATGGCCGAATGGCTTGCTGAAATGAAATAAACGTAAGGCTGTCCTTTGCAACTGCAAAGGACTTTTTTTATACTAGTAGAATATAGAATGGCTAAATAAAGCGAAAAGTATTATTGTTAATGCGTTTCTCCGGTACAAAGGGAGATCAAAATGGAAAGTAGTGATAACCAGATGAATACTAATAAACTGTCAGAGAGGCTTGCGGCAGTAGCCGAGCATATCCCTGGGAACAGCAGTGTGGCGGACATCGGCTCCGACCATGCCTATTTGCCATGCCACGTCGTAAAGAAAGGCGCTGTGCCTTTCGCCATTGCTGGTGAAGTGGCAGAAGGCCCTTTTCAGTCCGCCTTGAAACAGGTGGAATTCGAAGGCCTTTCAGACCGGATTCAGGTTCGGAAGGGAGATGGGCTCGATGTCATCCAGCCGGGGGAAGTGGAGTGCGTCACCATTGCCGGAATGGGGGGGCCGCTGATTGCGAGCATCCTTGAGAGAGGGAAAAGCAAGCTGGACGGGGTAACAAAGCTTGTGCTCCAGCCGAACATTGGTGCTTCTGCCATCAGGAAGTGGCTGTTTGAGAATGGATGGCAGCTTGTAAGTGAGACCATCCTGAAAGAAGATGGGAAAATATACGAAGTGCTCGCTGCCGAAAGAGGAAATCCCGAGGAGCCCTATAGTGCTTCGATGGATGCAGAGCTCCTTTTTGGTCCTTACCTTTTACAGGGAAAAAATGCAGCATTCCGGGAAAAATGGACACTGGAAAAGCAAAACTGGCAAAAGATTCTGGAACAGCTAAAACAGGCTGGCCAAAGTGAGGCGACCATCCAGAAACGGCAGGAGATGGAGAAAAAAATAAGGATGGCAGAGGAGGTGCTTTCATGAAAAATGTAAATGGCCATGAAATCATTCAGCTTTTTGAACAATTTTCCCCCAAGGCGTATGCAATGGAAGGTGATAAGATCGGCCTCCAAATTGGGACCCTGAATAAATCGGTAAGAAAGGTCATGATTGCACTGGATGTTCTCGAAGAAGTGGTCGACGAAGCGATTGAAAGGGGAGCGGAGCTTATCATTGCCCATCATCCTCCCATCTTCAGGCCTTTGCAGAAAATTACCGAAGAGACTGCATCTGGCCGGATGCTCAGTAAATTGATCAAGCACGACATTGCTGTCTATGCCGCCCATACGAACCTGGATGTTGCCAAGGGAGGAGTCAATGACCTCCTCGCCGACGCCCTGGGATTAAAGGAGAAAGAGGTTCTGGTCCCTACATATGAAGAAGCGTTGCTGAAACTTGCTGTCTATGTGCCCGGGGAGAATGCGGCCGAGGTCAGGGAAGCACTCGGAAAGGCAGGAGCCGGAGCAATAGGTGAATACAGTCATTGTTCTTTTTCCGTTGGCGGTACAGGAAGGTTTCTTCCGGGGGAAAGCGCCAATCCGCATATTGGCGAACAAGGCAGGCTCGAAGCGGTGGATGAGACAAGGATTGAAACTATTCTCCCGAAAAGCCTGGAGAAAAAGGTCATTGCTGCCATGTTAAAAGCCCATCCATACGAAGAGGTGGCCTATGACCTGTTCCCGCTTGAAAACAAGGGTGAACAGCTGGGCCTGGGACGGATTGGAAAGGTGGATGAAATGAGCCTCAGCGAATTCGCCAAGCATGTGAAGGAAGTGTTGGATGTAAAGGCTGTCCGGGTTGTAGGAGACCCTGATACAGTGATTAAAAAGGTGGCTGTTTTAGGGGGGGATGGCAACAAATATTACCCACAGGCAAAATTTAAAGGTGCCGACGTGTATGTGACGGGAGACTTGTATTACCATACAGCGCATGATGCGATGATGGCCGGCCTAAATATCATCGACCCAGGCCACAATGTGGAAAAGGTCATGAAGGCGGGGGTCGCAAAGGTAATGAGCAAATTGGCCGGTGACAAGGGATTCAATGTCGAGTTCTTTGATTCAAAAGTGGATACCGATCCATTTATGTTTTTTTGATGCCAAAGTGCCGAATCGCCAAAAGAGGCGCGAACCCCAATGGGGATTCGCGCCTCTCCTTTTTATCCTTGAGCAGCGGGCCGTTTAACCTTTGGAAGGATTTTTGCCAGCGGCACTTTTTTCTCCCTCGTCCAGGTGGATTCATCTTCCGGATCGTATTGCTCCAGAAAAGCGATGACCTCTTTGGTGATCGGGGTAGGAGTGGAAGCACCTGCTGTGACGGCCACGGTTTGTGCATCTTTCAGCCAGGCGATGTCAAGCTCGGAAATATCGGCGATCCGGTAAGCCTTTGTACCGGCGATTTCCTCGGAGACCTGCGCCAGTCTGTTGGAATTATTGCTCTTAGGGTCGCCGACCACAATCAGTACATCTGCTTCATTTGCCTGTTCAGCGACTGCTTCCTGGCGAACCTGGGTCGCCATGCAAATCTCTTTGTGCACTTCGGAATCAGGGAATTTTTCTTTTACTTTACTCATAATATCGGCTACATCCCATTGGCTCATGGTTGTCTGGTTCGTGACAATCAGCTTGTCATGCTCCAACTCCAGTGCATCGACATCTTCGGTCGTTTCAACCAGATGGACCTTGCCGGGAGCAACGCCGATGGCCCCTTCCGGCTCGGGGTGGCCCTTTTTACCTATATAGATGACCTGGAATCCGTCCTGGACTTTTTCTTTTATCAAATCATGTGTACGGGTAACGTCAGGGCACGTGGCATCAATGGCCACCAGCCCTTTTTGGGACGCGAGTTCACGGACTTCCGGGGAAATACCATGAGCGGTAAAAATGACCGTCCCACCATTCACCTTTTCCAGTATTTCTCTGCGGTTCTGTCCATCCAGGGTAATGATGCCTTCTTCAGCGAACGCATCGGTAACGTGCTTGTTGTGGACAATCATGCCTAAAATGTAAATCGGCCTGGGCAGGCTTTTATCAAGAGCCGCATTCCTGGCTATGACCATGGCGTCGACAACACCATAGCAATAACCGCGCGGCGAAATTTTAATTACTTTCATGAGTCATCCTCCTGCAGTCCCTCTTTATGTTTCTATTATAGTAAACTTAAAAGCATATTACAAAAATACTTTATTTCCAGCAGGAGGACCTAATCATTAGATGAATAACTTAGGCGTGGATTCGCCTCGTTTTGGTTTGGCTGAACTGTTTTTTTTAGGCGGGACGCTTTCTTCCGCCCTGTCGGCCGTCTTCTTTTTCTTCCTGTTTTCCTTCATCGGCTCATCTTCGTTTTTTGTTTGTGAAACATCTTCCTCTTGGTCAGGTAGATCTTTCATGCCTTTGTACAGCTTCCACATCGCGGGCAGGTTTTTGACCAGCGGCCCATATTGCTGAATCATCGGTCCTACAGATTGCGCTGTTTTTAATACTTGCTGTGTGTTATTCAAAAAGGAATGAATTGATCCCGGGTTGCCAATCGTGTTTAATATTCCGCCGCCAGCCGCTCTGCCGGCTCCCCCGGCTGCATGCCCAAAAGGCTGAAGTCCGGCCCGCTTACCCCCGCCAAGCAATCGTGCAAGAATGCCTCCCTGCTTTGCAGGACGGCCCATGCCCATCATCGGATTCATTGGATACGGTGTCTGGCCCATTGCCCTCATTTGCGGTCCTCCGAATTGGCCTGGCAGCTGTCTCATCGGCCCTGGACGCATCATGCCTGGTCCCATGCCTCCAAAGGGCATGCCTGGTCCTTGTCGCATCTTTATGGCCTCCTTTCTTAAAAAGCTCTCTTTCCAGAATATGCAGAGGAATAAAATTGGTTTGGGGTATGAAGAAATAGAAGAAATTAAAGAATGATTCTGTGGATAAAAAGGTTAATATAAGCATAAATGGAGATTTTTCCGATTGTCGATTATAATAACAGGATGGACAAGCCTAAAGTCCGGCAAAGCCTTCACAATAGAAGCAAAAAAGGAGCTTTTGACATGAGCACAACAAAATTTGAACAATACAATTTCAAACCATTCATCCTCGAGGCCATAAAAGATCTGGGGTTTCAAGAACCGACTGAAATACAGGAAAGGCTGATTCCCGTCATTGCCAAAGGTGATAGTGCAATCGGCCAATCCCAGACGGGAACAGGCAAAACCCATGCCTATATCCTGCCAATCCTTCAAAAGGTCAACCCGGATATAAACCAGGTGCAGGCGGTCATTTCCGCACCAACAAGGGAGCTTGCAAACCAGATTTATCTCGAAATCCTTAAAGTGGTCGAACACGCCCCGGAAGCAGAAAAAATTACAGCACGCTGCTTTATTGGAGGTACAGATAAACAAAGAGCCATTGAGAAACTTAAAACACAGCCCCAAGTCGTTATCGGGACTCCTGGAAGGATTAATGATCTTGTGAAGGAGCAGGCCCTTGGGCTTCATAAAGCTGGCATGCTGGTGGTGGATGAAGCGGATTTGATGCTGGATATGGGTTTTATCCATGATGTGGACCAGTTTGCCTCCACCATGCCGGCGAAGCTGCAGATGCTTGTCTTTTCAGCTACTATTCCCGAGAAGCTGAAGCCATTCCTGAAAAAGTATATGGAAAATCCAAAATATATTCAGGTGGCCCCAAACAGGGCAGCAGCAGAAAATATTGAACACCTGATCCTGCCTTCGAAGCACCGGAACAAAGTCAGTCTCGTGCGTTCTGCTTTGACTGCATTCAATCCATATCTTGCAATTGTGTTTACCAATACAAAGAAAAAAGCAGATGAAGTGGCTGACGGACTTATTGCCCAAGGCATTAAGGTAGGGAGGATTCACGGCGACCTAAGCCCGAGGGAACGCAAGCGGGTGATGAAGCAGGTGAAAGACCTGGAGTTTCAATATCTGGTGGCGACAGACCTTGCTGCAAGAGGGATTGATATTGAAGGTGTCAGCCATGTCATCAACTATGAACTGCCAACAGACCTGGATTTTTATATCCACCGGGTTGGAAGGACGGCGCGTGCCGGCTTTTCCGGAATCGCCCTGACCATTTACGAGCCATCTGATGAGGATGCACTTAACAGGCTCGAAAAAATGGGAATACAATTTAAGAATGTCGACCTCCAGAAGGAGGAACTGATTGAGATTGCAGAACGCAACAAACGGCAAAAACGCAAGCGCCAGGAAAACGAAATAGATGCCAAGGCTAAGTCAATGGTGAAGAAGCCGGAAAAGGTCAAACCGGGATATAAGAAGAAAATGCAGGCCGATATCGCTAAAATCAAAAAACGGGCAAGGAAACTCGGTAAAGGAAGCAAATAGGAAAAACAGGGGGAAAGTACATTGTTGAGGATTGGTTCTCATGTGTCCATGAGCGGGAAAAAAATGCTTCTGGCTGCCAGCGAGGAAGCACTCTCTTATGGCGCCAACACATTCATGATCTACACAGGTGCACCGCAGAATACCAGAAGGAAGAAAATCGAGGACTTGAATATAGAAGCTGGCAGAAAGCATATGGAGCAGAATGGCATCGACGAAATTGTTGTACATGCTCCGTATATCATCAATATCGGAAATACCACCAATCCTGATACCTTTGAATTGGGAGTACGCTTTTTAAGAAGTGAAATTGAGCGGACGGAAGCAATTGGTGCCAGGCAGATTGTCCTTCACCCCGGTGCCCATGTGGGAGCCGGAACGGAAGAGGGAATAAAGAAGATCATCGAAGGCCTGAATGAAGTGATCACCGGCAGGGAACATTTGCAAATTGCCCTTGAAACGATGGCCGGGAAGGGTTCCGAGTGCGGCAGATCTTTTGAAGAACTTGCCATGATCATTGATGGTGTAGCGTTTAATGAGAGGCTGTCCGTCTGCTTTGATACATGCCACACGCATGATGCCGGCTACAACATTGTGGAGGATTTTGATGGTGTGCTGAATGAGTTCGACAAAATCATTGGGCTGGACCGGCTTAAGGTACTTCATATCAATGACAGCAAAAATGCAGCGGGTACTAGGAAAGACCGTCACGAAAACATCGGGTTCGGCCATATTGGGTTTGAAGCGCTAAGTTATATCGTCCATCACCCACAGCTTATGGATGTACCGAAAATACTGGAGACTCCATTCGTCGGTGAAGATAAAAACAGCAAGAAGGCCCCTTACAAGCATGAGATTGACATGCTAAAAGGGAAGGAATTCAATGAGAACCTGCTTGATAAAATCATGCTTGGATAGAAAAAGCTGTGAGGCGATCACAGCTTTTTCCATTTCAATTTTGTTTAGTAAATTGGATGAAAAGTTTATTCACTTCTTTTGCTGTTTCAGGTCCTGCAATTTTTGCTATTTCTTTAACCAAGGCTGCCCGTTCCCTTGGTTCAAAGATATTTACTTGTTTGCTGCGTAAGTATTGGGCGATTTTTTCTGCCTGTCTTGTATTGATAGCGATTTGGAACTGAGAGGCATATTTCATGAGTTCTTCACCAGTAATGGTGTTGATTTTATGGTTGATGATGTTTTCAAATATCTTCATTTCATCACTCCTCCTCTTTAAGGTATGAGCCCCGGGCAGGAATCGTGACATGAAATATAATATGAGGCGGGGAGCACGGTTATTTACATTTGCTTAATCATGGGGTATACTACCTTAGTAAATCGGAATGATTCTTATTTTTGCAGGTGAAGAAAGATGATAAAAGAAGAACCTATTATTGAAATAAAGCATTTATTTTACCGCTATGACCGCGAAAATGTCCTCGAGGATGTCAACTTGTCCGTCAATTACGGCTCCTTCCTCGGTATCGTCGGTCCCAACGGGTCGGGAAAGTCAACACTGCTTAAATTGATTTTGGGCCTGAACAAGCCACAGAGAGGCGAAATTAAGCTATTTGGCAAAGATATTAAGCAATTCAGGGAAAGGCAGAAGATTGGCTTTGTCTCCCAAAAGGCGAATTCATTTAATTCGGGGTTTCCTGCCACCGTTTATGAGGTTGTGGCCAGCGGGCTGACCAAAAAAATCGGGCTGCTGCGTTTTTATAACAAAAACGATGCAGCAAAAATAGAAAAGGCGGTGGCTTCCGTTGGAATGGAAAAGTTCCTGCACCGCAATATTGGAGAACTTTCGGGCGGACAGCAGCAAAGGGTGTTCATAGCAAGGGCCCTTGTCAGTGACCCTGAACTCCTGATCCTCGATGAGCCAACAGTCGGGGTGGACGCCGAAAATGTCCAGTCATTCTACGAAATGCTTGAACAGCTGAATAAGGACGGAATCACGCTGCTCATGGTCACTCATGATATCGGGGCCATTACCGATAAAGTGACCAATGTGGCGTGCCTTAACAAAGTGTTGTTCTTCCATGGGACTTCAACAGAGTTTGAAGACAAGAAGCATCTGGGGATTTCCGATATTTATGGCCATGATGTCCATCTTTTGACGCATGACCATAAGGAGGCCCACTCATGATTTCAGCTCTCTTTCAATATGAGTTTTTACAAAATGCCTTTATTTCCGGAATGATCATCGGCTTGATCGCTCCACTGCTCGGCGTGTTTATTGTCGTTCGAAGGCTATCGCTTATTGCGGATGCTCTAAGCCATGTAACGCTTGCCGGTATCGCCGCAAGCTTGTTTATGGGCAAGTATATCCCCTTCTTTGGCACCTTGAACCCGCTTTATATGGGGATGGCTTTCTCTGTAGGCGGCTCCCTGTTCATCGAAAAATTGCGGTCTGTTTATAAACATTACCAGGAGCTTGCCATTCCAATCATCCTTTCGGGAGGCATTGGAATAGGAGTCATTTTTATTTCTTTGGCCGATGGCTTCAATACGGACTTGTTCAGCTATTTATTTGGAAGTGTCAGTGCGGTAAGCAGGACAGATTTGTGGACAATCATTGCCATCAGCATTTTTGTGCTTATTACGATTATTCTCATATATAAAGAACTGTTCCTTCTCTCATTTGATGAGGAGTACGCCAAAGCGACAGGTATCGCAGCCCGTTCGATTCATTTTTTATTCATTGTCATGGTGGCGCTGGTAATAGCGGCATCCATGAGGATCGTCGGTGTCCTGCTTGTGTCTTCGTTAATGACTCTCCCTGTGGCAGCAAGCATCCGCCTGTCCCGCGGGTTTAAGCAGACGATTTTCTTCTCGGTTGTTTTCGGGGAAGCGTCCGTCCTTGGCGGTCTGTTTCTTTCCTATTATCTGGATCTGGCGCCAGGTGGTACGATTGTTGTCCTTGCGGTTTTAATTCTAATTGCAACTGTTCTAATCAAAAAGCTGTCTGCAAACAGAGCTGTTTATTGAGGTGATTTGAATGAATGTAGATAAAGCTATGTACCTGTTGAAGGACCGAGGGTATAAGCATACAGGGAAGAGGGAAGACATGCTGGAGTTATTCGCCGGGAACGAAAAATATCTGACTGCCAGGGATGTGCTCGAAGGCATGAAAGATCAATATCCCGGTTTAAGCTTTGATACGATTTACCGCAACCTTTCCATTTTTGTTGAGCTGGGTATATTGGAAACGACGGAACTATCGGGTGAGAAGCACTTTCGTTTTGCCTGCTCGCATGATTCCCATCATCACCATTTCATATGCCTTGACTGCGGAAAGACAAAGGAAATTGAAACATGCCCAATGGCTGCCTTGAAGGAAAATCTAAAGGGGTATGATGTATCGGGCCATAAATTCGAAATCTATGGCAAATGCCCGGATTGCACTCATTAAAACATGAAAGGTCCTTCCCAAATCAGGGACGGACCTTTCATGTTATAGGGCTAGCTCAACCCTTCTGGTTCACCCATCGGTCTACCCAAACACGGGCTTCGTACCAATCATTCACACGAATCACTCCGTCTGGTATAGGATCCTGGTTATAAGGAGTGTTAAAAAGGAGTACAGGGATTTGCAAATCTTCATGGATCATGACTGCATTGTCATGTTTATCCTCGAAGAAGATATCGACCTCATACTTCCTCGCAGCAGCAATTTTATTATGGCTGCCAATCAGTTCAATATGGTCATATTCAAGGTTGTGCTTCATAAACCAGTCGGTCGTCACATCAATTAGATGTTTTCCCCTCGCACTGATAAAGAAAAGCTCATGCTCTTTTGACCATTCACTCAACACATCCCTCGCACCCTTTGCAAGTGGGGACTTTGCGTAGATCACTGGCTCACTTGACGTAAACCAGCTTGAAAATTCCTGCTCGCTTACGGAGACAAGCGGCATCAGATCGTATTGTACAATGTCGTCAAGTGTAATGTTCAGATTGAACTGCTGGTTCAGAAACGGAACCATTGATGATGGACAGGTGACGGTGCCATCAATGTCGATCCCAAAACGTTTTCTCATTATATAAAGCTCCTCTGTTCTTTATTCGTATGTTCTATCTTATCAAAAGAGGGACGGAGATTGAAGGACTTTCGCCTTTTGGGACCCCCTTTGTCGGAAATGGGCAGGAGCAGTTAAAAATTTACATCGTAAAACTTAAAAAATGGCGAACAATAATAAATGCTCCACTTAAGAAAGCGAGGGATTACGATGGCAGACGAAATACGGAACCAGGATAAACCCGAGTATCTTACAGAACCAGAACACGATGTATCTGCAGATAGCCTTTACAATCAGACGGAACAAAATACGTCCGGAAACGGAGATACGGCGGTTGGGGCAAATGTTCAAATCCCTGGTCAGTCTCAATTTGACCAGGCTTCAACCGTAAATACGACTATGACTCAGGAAAACCAGGCAGGCGGGTATAGGGAAGAAACGGCTGCCGAGATTGCTGCTCCTGTCCGCGGGGATGTACGTAGCCAGGCTAACAGGGGAAACCAGGCAAACGGAGAAAATGCTGGACAGGCTACAGGCTCTATAATGGGATTCTCGGCTTTGGCGCTATCCATTCTTTCGCTGTTTGTGCTGCCGGTCCTTCTTGGCGCAGCCGGTATCGTCCTTGGGTTTATTGCCAGGGCCCGGGGTGCTAAGGGACTTGGGAATTGGGCCATTGGCATCGGGGCCATTTCCCTTGTGATAGGCATGTTTGTGCTCCCATTTTACTGATGGGTGATAGCAGAGTGTGACACTAGCGGTTCTTTGAGGGAGCATGAAGAGCAATGAAAGAGGCCCGGAGAAATCCGGGCCTCTTCATGGTCATAAAATTAGGGACTTGCGCTTTTCTTTATTTTTGGGCCATTTCGCTCAGCTTTTCGGCGGCGATTTTATCTATTTCTTTTTTCAGCTCTTCAACCATTTGGTCTTCAGGAACTTTGCGCACCGTTTTCCCATGGCGGAACAGCAGACCTTCGCCGCGGGCGCCGGCAATTCCAATATCAGCTTCCCTGGCCTCTCCAGGTCCGTTGACTGCGCAGCCAAGAACGGCTACTTTAATTGGAGCCTTGATGTTCTGGATATATTCTTCTACTTCATTGGCAATGGAAATCAAGTCGATTTCAATTCGTCCGCACGTAGGGCAGGAAATCAATGTTGCCGCATTGGCTGCAAGCCCGAATGATTTCAAAAGCTCCCTCGCCACTTTCACTTCCTGCACAGGGTCGGCACTCAATGAGATTCGTAGCGTATTGCCAATTCCCATGCTAAGGATGGCGCCAAGGCCGGCAGCACTCTTGACTGTTCCTGCAAACAGGGTGCCTGATTCGGTGATGCCAAGGTGGAGGGGATAATCAAAAGCCTTTGCTGCTTTTGTATAGGCTTCAATCGCCAGGTTTACGTCTGAAGCTTTCATTGAAACGATGATATCATGGAAATCCAGGTCTTCAAGGATTTTGATATGGTGTAATGCGCTTTCGACCATTCCATCTGCAGTTGGGTATCCGTACTTCTCGAGAATTTTTCGTTCGAGTGAGCCGGCATTTACACCAATCCTAATCGGAATGCCGCGTTCTTTGGCCGCCTTTACTACCGCCTCCACCTTTTCACGCCTTCCGATATTCCCAGGATTAATCCTGATCTTATCCGCTCCGCCTTCGATTGCTTTAAGGGCGAGCTTATAATCGAAATGGATATCGACAACAAGAGGAATATTAATCTGCTTTTTAATGTCGGCAATGGCATTTGCCGCCCGCTCATCTGGGCAGGCAACACGGACAATCTGGCAGCCGGCTTCCTCCAGGCGTTTTATTTCAGCCACAGTGGCTTCCACATCATGTGTTTTTGTTGTTGTCATGCTTTGGATAACTACTTCATTATTACCGCCGATTGTCAGGTTTCCAACACGAACCGGACGGGTTTTCGTACGATGTATGATTTCACTCAACAGTGATTCGCTCCTTTTTGTTAGATAAAATCAAGGCGCCTGCGCAATTCCCTATAAATAATAGAAGAATCTTTACCTGTTTATTCTATCAGGGTGCTGCTCGGATTGACAAGAAAAGTTGTTTACCATTAAATTATGTCAATCTCTGACAGGGTAATCAGGAAATTTATACGCCTTCCCAATTTGGATGGCTTCCGGTTCCATCCCGTTATTTAAATTCCGGAAGTCCTGAACCGCTTTAGAAATGGGAACAGGGAGGGGACCTTTTAATTTATCTTCAAGCACGGAAAGAACGGTATCTCCCGGCTCGATATCTTTTTTAAAATACGGAAGAGAATCCTGTTTTGGAGCTATAGTCTCAGTTTTCTGGCTTTTTCCGGCTGCAGGAAGACTACCTTGGTTAAAATCGTGGTATACAGAGTAACATAAAAGAATAAGGAACAAAAATCCAGCCAGCTTTTTCATGGGAAATCCTCCTTGCAGGGTTTGTCCATTTATATGCGGCAGAGGAGAAATTCAGAACAAAAAACGCCCGCAGCAAGGCGGGCGATTACTTATGCCAGGGAGGGTTTATCTTTTTGCGGAATTTCCTGGATTGCAAGGAGCAGGACGATCAAGGCTATAGTCCAATTAAGCACGAATCCATAAGGTACGGGGGTCTTCAGCAAATCCATCACCGTGAAAAATAGGGTAGGCAATGTGACGCTATAGGCAGCCATCCGCCAAACATGGCGATACTGCAGGGGTCTTGCCAGGATGTTCTTCAGAAGGAGCCCAAATAAAGCAAGCACGGATACTTCTATGAACTTAAGCGCGCTGTTGACCAGGAAAACGGTTCCTGCCAACAGGGAGATGATGATGGGTAAAGCTGAATGCGAGCTTGCCAGCAGTTCGGATAAATCTTGCTTCGAAATGGGTTCATTGCCAAGCATGGAATAGGCAGCTGTGTTGATCCCTCCCCCTGCGCTAAGGACAATTTCGTTTTTCAGCAAAGCAATTCCGTCTCCCATTTCCGATACCGTACTGGAGTCCATGGCCCCTGTTGGATCAAATATGATGGAAAAGGACCCTTCTTGAATAGTGAGCGGTTCTTTTGCCTCGGAGTGCAGCTGGCCATTTTCGATTGTAAACTCGGGAAGTTCATTCAAGGATTCGCTAGCCATCTGGACGGCTTCCTTGAGGGCGCCATTCATATAAAAAACGGAAGGAAGCACCGAAATAAGCGATAACAGGAAGACATACAAAATTGTTTTTCCGATCCCCTGGTTTCGGTATGAAGCAATATCCTTAGGGGAATACAAACTTTTAAATAACTGTTTAAAAACATTCATCCAAACACACCTCTTTCTATAGTAACGGATTCATTTTATCTTGATAAGGAAAGATTCACAAGCGGGACGACCCTCTCCTCTGTAACATTCCTGTAACATAACTGCTAATTGTTAAGCTAATGTAAATTTAACTATAAACATATTTACATTGTCTTATTAATTCAAGCATAATTGTAGAGGTTTGTTGAATTGAGTCGAAAATGTAGGGGTTGAAAAAATGGAAGTTAATGTACAAGAAATGCTGTTTAGCTTTTTGGGCGGCTTGGGTATTTTCCTTTTTGGAATCAAATACATGGGCGATGGCCTGCAAAAGTCTGCGGGTGACCGGCTGAGGGACATTTTGGACCGCTTTACATCCAACCCGGTCATGGGTGTACTTGCAGGGATGTTTGTAACAATTCTCATCCAGTCAAGCAGTGGAACGACGGCTCTGACAGTCGGCCTTGTTGCTGCCGGTTTTATGAATCTTCGCCAGGCCATCGGAGTTATCATGGGAGCGAACATCGGTACCACGGTTACAGCTTTCATTATCGGTATTAAGATTGGTGACTACGCTTTGCCCATTATTGCTGTCGGTGCCATCCTCCTGTTTTTCTTTAAACATAAAAAAGTGCAGCACTTTGGTCAGATTGTCTTTGGGTTCGGAGCCTTGTTTTATGGTCTTGACCTGATGAGTAACGGAATGAAGCCGCTGCGTGAAGTACAGGCATTCACTGACCTGACGATGGAAATGAGTTCAAATCCTATCCTTGGTGTCGTCATCGGTGTGCTGTTTACCGTCATTGTCCAGAGCTCCAGTGCCACAATCGGGATTCTCCAGGGATTGTTTGGCGACGGCCTTGTGACTTTGCAGGCTGCCCTGCCTGTTTTGTTCGGGGATAATATTGGAACAACCATCACTGCGGTTCTTGCGGCGATCGGCACATCTGTTGCAGCCCGCCGTGCGGCTGCGACACATGTCTTGTTCAACCTGATCGGGACTTTTATTTTCATGGTGCTGCTTCGTCCGTTTACGGCTCTGATCCAGCTTCTTCAGGGGTCACTGAATTTAAACCCGGAAATGACCATCGCGTTTGCCCACGGAATTTTTAATGTGACCAATACGCTGATCCAGCTGCCATTTGTCGCAGTACTGGCCTATATAGTAACAAAGTTGATTCCTGGACAGGATTCTGTCATTGAATACAAGGCCCAGCACCTTGACCCGATTTTTATTGAACAGTCTCCTTCCATTGCGATTGGACAAGCGAAGGAAGAGGTGCTGCGCATGGGGAAATTTGCTGTACAGGGACTTGAGGAAACGAATCTGTACCTTAAAACAAAGAATGCCAAACATTCTGGAACAGCTTATCAGCTGGAGGATGCCATCAATAATCTGGACCGCAAAATTACCGATTACCTGGTACTCCTTTCTACTAGCTCATTGTCAAATCAGGAATCAAAAGAACATGGCAACCTGATGGATACTGTCCGCGATATCGAGCGGATGGGCGACCATTTTGAAAACATTCTTGAACTTGTTGAATACCAGTTGGCCAATAAGGTGAAAATGACCGATACTGCGATGGACGACCTTGAAGAAATGTTCACCCTGACCATCTCAACAGTCAGAAATGCGCTGCAGGCTTTTGACCAGAATGATAAATCATTGGCGGAAAAGGTTGTTAAAAAGGAAGAAGAAATCGACAAAATGGAAAGAAGCTTAAGGAAACAGCATATCCTTCGCATTAATGAGGGAGCATGTTCCGGACAGGCGGGCATTGTCTTTGTCGATATCGTCAGCAACCTGGAACGTATTGGCGACCATGCAGTAAACATTGCTGACTATGTGCTTGAAGATAGGGATTAAGATAAAATAGAGCGAGGGGGGGCTGCCCCTTGCTCTATTTTGTTTAGGAGGCCAGGATCATGGATTATATTTATTGGACAATCATTATCGTTTTGTTTGCTGTCGCTTTTGCCGGATTGCTGTTCCCAATCATACCGGGCGTGCTGTTTATTTTTGCAGGCTTTGTGCTTTATGGGGTTTTCTTCTCGTTCGAAGCGTTCAACTGGCTGTTTTGGACCGTGCAAGTCTTATTTGTCATCCTTCTGTTTGGTGCCGATTATATTGCGAACATGATTGGCGTAAAAAAATATGGCGGGTCAAAAGCAGGGGTTTGGGGCAGTACCATCGGTCTTTTGGCTGGTCCTTTCATCATCCCGGTTGTCGGCATCGTCATTGGACCATTCATCGGGGCAGTATTGGCGGAACTCCTGGTTAAGCGTAAAAGCGTCAGTGACTCCGTGAGAATCGGTTTTGGGTCGGTAATCGGTTTTATCAGCAGTGTTGCAGCCAAAGGCCTGATCCAGGCTCTGATGATCATCTATTTCCTCTTTATTGTGTAATCATACCCAAACGAAAAAATCGTGCCCGAGCACGATTTTTTTCGTTAGTTTAATCCGCATATCTCATACGGACAGCTTTGGCAGTCTACTTCCTGTTTCAAATAGGCAAGATTTTTGACGGTGAATTTAAGCTGGTCATAGGCGATGACATCATGCTCCCGCAATTCTTTGAGCATGCGCTGAATGACTTCCCTCGTTCCAAATGTGAGATTGGCTAGTTCCTGATGGGTGAGCGGCAAATCAATGAGAATACCTTCTTCCGTCATGATGCCGTGGCTGTTGCATAGGCGGATGAGGATTGAATAAAGGCCGCCCTTTTTTCCATTCATAATCAAGTCCTGGCATTTCATCTGGGCTTTCAGATAACGGGTGCTAAGCCATGTTGCCAATGAGTTCAAAGCAAATGGTTCGCTTTGGACGAAATCCTCAAATACTTCCCTTCTGATCATAATCAATTCACAGTCTGTCAGAGCCTTCGCCGAAAAATAATATCTCGGTGAATGTTTAAAAAGTTCATACTCAATGATTAGCTCTTCACCGCTTAACATTTTCATGATGAATTCTTTGCCTTTTACATGGACCCTTCCAACTGAAAGAGTGCCGCTGAGGAGCAAATAGATATACTGGACAGAGTCCTCCTCCTGAAAGAGAATGGTACCTGCCTTTATGCGCTGCATCGATTCTTTATCGATGAAATGCTGTAGAACTAAACTATATAATGAGATGTTTTTTTGCATGAGGATCTACTCCTTAATACAGCCTTTACACCTTTGATTTAAAAGAATTGTAGCTACTATGTCAATGGTATTTTGGGAATAAATGGAACCGTTTCAAGCCTAATGCGACAAAAATCGTTGACAAACCAATGGTTTTACAATAATGACAAATTTCCGAAATGTCATATGGAGGCCACTTACTGGTATATAGCCAAGGAAAAAGGGCTATCCTAAACGGGGTTGTCAATAAAGCATTTTATTTGAATTGATTACCGTTCTTTGGTAATCTAAATCTGGGTCCTTTAGAACGATTCTAATTTCTGAAAATTGGATGGAAACGTTCTTGGGAAATATGATACATAGGAGGATGTTAAATATGGCTTTTGAATTACCGCAATTACCTTACGCTTATGATGCACTGGAACCACACATCGACAAGGAAACAATGAATATCCACCACACAAAGCATCACAACACATATGTAACCAACCTCAACAATGCTTTGGAAGGAAATGAAGAGCTTCTTTCCAAAACAGTTGAAGAAGTAATCTCCAACCTGGATGCAGTTCCGGAAAGCGCGCGTACAGCGGTGCGCAATAACGGCGGCGGACATGCCAACCATACTTTGTTCTGGCAGGTCATTTCTCCAAATGGCGGCGGTGAGCCAACAGGCGAACTTGCTGAAGCCATCAGCCAAAAGTTCGGCAGCTTTGAAGGCTTCAAGGAAGAGTTCACCAAAGCTGCTACAACCCGTTTTGGATCCGGCTGGGCATGGCTCGTTGTCAACAACGGCCAGCTTGAAGTTACAAGCACTCCAAATCAGGATTCTCCATTGATGGAAGGCAAGACTCCAGTTCTTGGCCTTGATGTATGGGAGCATGCTTACTATCTTAACTACCAGAACAGAAGACCGGAATACATTGGTGCATTCTGGAACGTTGTAAACTGGGAAGAAGTAAACAAGCGTTTTAACGAAGCAAAATAATCAGGCTTTAACAGGGACAGGCGGGTTTCCGTCTGTCTATTTTTTATCTACCCAATAAGTGAATAAGTGAGTGTTGATTGTTAGAAACTACCCGAGAAGAATAAAGGGGAGTTTCTTAATGAGCAAATTTCAAAAACTGATTGGAGATGTAGAACTCACGAGGGATTTAACGCTTTTATTGGTGATCGGGGGCCTGTATTCGTTAAGCATCGCCTTGTCCAATACCTTCGTAAATATTTATTTATGGAAACAGTCGGGAAATTTCACGGATCTTGGGCTGTACAATCTTGCAGTCGTCATCATGCAGCCGATTACATTTATCCTTGCAGGGAGGTGGGCCAAGAAAGTCGACAGGGTCATTGTCCTTAGAATAGGTGTGACTTTTTTGGCCATCTTTTACATGGCTGTGCTATTTTTTGGCACCAGGGCCTCCGAATACCTGCTTTTACTGGGAGGGCTCCTTGGGATAGGATATGGTTTTTACTGGCTGGCCTTCAATGTGCTGACCTTCGAAATTACCGAACCGGAAACAAGGGATTTTTTCAACGGGTTTCTCGGAATCCTTTCATCGGCAGGAGGGATGATTGGGCCAATCGCAGCAGGTTTGATTATCTCAAAGCTGGAGAAATTCACAGGATATACGGTTATTTTCGGTATTTCACTTGTACTGTTTTCAGCAGCCGTATTCATGAGCTTCTTTCTGAAGCGCCGGCCGGCGGAAGGGAAATACTGGTTTGTGCGGATTTGGCGGGAGAGGAAAAACAGCAGAAATTGGCGAATGGTTACAAACGCGCACATCCTTCAGGGGATAAGGGAAGGCACATTTGTTTTTATTATTTCCGTTTTTGTGTTTATCGCCACCGGAAGCGAAATGGCGCTGGGAACATACGGGCTGATCAACTCGGGCATTTCCTTTATAGCCTATTTTTTCGTTTCACGCATGCTAAAGAAGGAGTACCGAAAGAAGGCCATTCTATCGGGGGGCATATTGCTGTTTCTTTCCATGTTTTTAATTGTATTCGACCTGAGCTATTCCCGCCTCCTCATATATGCCTCAGTCATTGCGGTGGCTTACCCGCTGCTTCTGGTTCCCTATATGTCGCTTACGTATGATGTGATTGGAAGAGGATGGATGGCGGCTGAAATGCGCATTGAATATATTGTGGTCAAAGAAGTATTTTTAAATATGGGAAGAGTGGTCTCAATCCTCCTTTTCCTGGCGACCATCACTCTTTTTGACCAGGAGAAGGCCCTGCCGTATCTGCTGCTCATTATTGGAAGCGGACATTCGTTTATCTACTTTTTTGTAAGGCATATCAAGTTTTCTTCGGCATAGTTCATGTATGGAAAGAAAAACCAGGACACTTGATAATAGAAATATCCTCGTTTTTCCTTTAGAATAAAGGATGGTGCATTTTACATGGACTACCTTTGTTAAAGGAAAGGTGAGGGGAAGACCGTGGGTAAGAAAAAGAATAGACAAGTACCGTTCAGACTGAATATGCTGTTCTTCGTTGTATTTGTTCTGTTCTCCATGCTCGTTTTGCGTCTGGGAATTGTTCAGATTGTCTATGGGGAAGACTTTAAACGCGAAATCGAACGCACGGAGGAAGTAACGGTAAATAATCCGGTTCCGCGTGGGAAGATGTATGACCGGAACATTCAAACCATTGTTGATAATACTCCCAGCAATGCGATAACGTATACCAAAAGCCAAGGGACCAGCACGGAAGAAATGCTTGAAGTAGCAGACCGCCTTGCGAAAATCATTGAAAAGGATACGGAGTCTGTTCGTGACCGGGATAAAAAGGATTTTTGGATCCTGAAAAATCCCGAACGCGCCAAGGAAAAAATCACTGAAAAAGAATGGGATTTATATGAAGAAAAGGAACTGGATGATAAGCAAATTTATGACCTTCAGCTAGAGCGGATTAGCGAAGAAGACCTAAAAGAATTCACAGACCATGACCTTGAAGTTCTGGCCATCTTCCGGGAATTTAACAGCGGATATGCGCTGTCGCCGCAAATTGTGAAAAAAGAAGTGACAGAAAAAGAATATGCTGCCGTCAGTGAAAACCTGGAACAACTTCCGGGGGTTGATACTACAACCGATTGGGATCGCAAATATCCATTCGGAGGCACACTGCAGACCGTGCTTGGGAAAGTGACAGATGCTTCCGAAGGATTGCCTCGTGAGCAGCTGGATTATTATCTCTCCCGGGATTACAGCAGGAATGACCGTGTAGGGAAAAGCTATATCGAAATGCAATATGAAGATGTGCTTCGCGGCCAAAAAGCCAAGGTGAAAAATGTTACCGATAAAGCCGGTAATGTTCTGGATACCGAAGTGATTACCGAAGGTCAAAGAGGAAAAGACCTCGTGCTGACGATAGATATGGACCTCCAGTTGGCCGTTGAAGAAATTATTGAGGAAGAACTGCTCAAAGCCAAGCAAACGGCGGGAACGAGGCTGCTTGACCGCGCCTTCGTCGTCATGATGGATCCTCACACGGGAGAAGTGCTGACGATGGCTGGAAAGCAAATCACCAGGGACGATAACGGAAAGACAAGTGTGAATGATTTCGCATTAGGGAATATTACCACCTCCTATGCTGTTGGTTCGGCTGTTAAAGGAGCAACCGTCCTGACGGGATTGCAGCAGGGAGCCATTACACCTTCAACGACTTTCCTGGATACGCCTGTCAAGATTAAAGATACTCAGCCAAAAAGATCCTGGAGAGCCGGACTCGGTGTTTTGAATTACAAGGATGCGCTTAAGGTTTCATCCAATGTCTACATGTTCCGGACGGCGATAAATGTAGGTGAGGGAAATTACAGGTATGACCAGCCTTTATCGCTGAGGCCGGATACATTTGAAATTTTCCGCAACTCGTTTGCCCAGTTTGGGTTAGGGGTTAGGACGGGGATTGACCTTCCTAATGAAATGGTTGGATTCAAGGGGCCTGAACGTGGTCCCGGAAAATTGCTTGACTATTCAATCGGCCAGTATGATACGTATACGGCGATGCAGCTCGCACAGTATGTATCAACGATCGCCAATGGCGGCAACAGGATACAGCCGCGCATCGTGAAGGAAATTCGCGAACCGGTCATGAATAACAATGAAGTAGGCCCTGTCATCAAATCGATGGATCCAGTGGTGCTCAATCGTGTCGATGCTGATCCAAGCTGGATCGAAGGCGTCCAGGAAGGATTCCGCCGCGTCATGCAGGAACCAAACGGGACGGCTCGTGGAGCATTTGCTGGTGCGGCATACAAACCAGCAGGGAAGACGGGGACCGCCCAGGCATTTTATGATGGTCCTGAACGAAAGAGATTTGATAAAACTCCTGAAGTCATGAACCTGAGTCTTGTTGCTTATGCGCCGCACAAGAACCCTGAAGTTGCGATTTCCGTCCTGGTTCCATGGGCTTATGAGGGCAGCACTGGCCACCATGCCAATAACGACATCGGCCGCCGGGTGCTTGATACGTACTTTGATTTAAAGAAAAAACGACAGGAACAAAACCTGACTCCCGAAGAACCTGTACAGCAAATCAATGATGAAGAAACCACAGAACAGCAGGAAGATGCTGAAGAACAGGCAGAATAAAAAAACTACCCTTTTTTGGGTAGTTTTTTTTTGTTTTGGGTATAACTAATTTGGAAGCAAATTTTCTATTTTCCCTGTTTATCAACAAAATTCTACATTTTTCAGCTAAATTTACAAAACCTTAACATTCGGTTTAAACAGGGTTAATAGTGTGGATGTATTCTTTTACTTGTAGGACAAAACAACCATATCTCTTAGGGGGAATTACGGAATGAAAAGTCTGAAAAAGTTTAATCTGCTGGCAATGCTGCTGGCGGCAATCATCATTGCTTCAGCATGCGGAAACGGAAATGCAAATGAAAACACTGATGGCGGAAACGGCGAAGGAGCCGAAACCGAGGAGTTAGAAGGCAGTGTAGTGATTGACGGATCAGGGACTGTATACCCTTTTATGGCCAGAATGGCTGAAAACTATATGGGAGAGCAGGAAAATGTTTCTGTAGAGGTGAGCCGCGCTGGTACATCCGCTGGTTTCTCCAAGTTCCTGGCTGAGGATGGCACAGATTTCAACAATGCTTCCCGCCCAATAAAGGACGAAGAGAAAGCAAAGGCTGAGGAACTCGGCATCGAAGTACAGGAATTGAAGGTTGCCCTGGATGGATTGACGTTTGTTATCAATAAAGAAAACGACTGGGCAACAGATTTGACTGAACAGGAAATCAAGGACATCTTCCTGGCAAGTGCCGGCAAAAAGAAATGGTCAGACGTTCGCCCGGACTTCCCGGCTGAAGAGATTAAGACATATGGTCCAAACGAAAATCATGGAACTTACGAGTTTTTCTTTGAGAACATCCTTGAAGAACAGCAATTGGTAGATGACATCAATTTGCAGCAGGATTATTCCACACTTGTCGACTTGGTATCAAAGGATAAGAACGCTATTGCTTTCTTTGGATATGGCTATTATGCCAGCAACACTGACAAGCTGTCGGCGGTTAAGGTCGACTTTGGAAACGGCCCTGTAGCACCTTCAGTTGACACGATTGCTGAAGATGGGGATTATGCTCCATTTACCCGCCCGGTATTCTCTTATTTGAATGTGAACCATGCGAAAGAGAAGCCTCAGGTATTGGACTATGCCATCTACACGATGGAAAATGCAAACGCCGTTGCTGAAGAAACTGGCTTTGCTCCGCTGCCTGAAGAGGAAATCAAAACTACAGTGGATGCTCTTAATAATTTGAAATAGCCGCTCGTTAACTTGGCAAGATGAGAAGGGATTTCTTCTCATCTTTTGCCTGTTTTAAATTCTCATCCACCTTAATGAGGTGAAAGGAGTTCGTTACATTTGCAGAAATCAACAAGACAGGATCAGCATTCAAGGCCGGCTGTAAGCGACCTGATTGCCCAAAAGAAAAAAAACAGGACAGTTGGCAGCACTTTAGAGAAGCTAGTGCCTGGAATTCTTTTTGGAATAGCCGCTGTATCCATTATAACAACAGTTGGCATCCTATTAACTCTTATTACTGAAACGGTTCTCTTTTTTCAGGAAGTCAACTTCTTCTCATTCTTTACAGGAACTGAATTAAAACCATTGGGCCAGAATGCGGTGTTTGGCGTCTTGCCATTGCTGACAGGAACACTAATATCAACCGCCATTGCCATGCTTGTGGCAATTCCGATCGGCCTTATGACAGCCATTTATCTGAGTGAATATGCATCCGAAAAGGCTAGAAGAATACTAAAGCCAATCCTGGAAATCCTTGCAGGCATTCCTACGATTGTTTATGGTTTTTTTGCCTTTACTTTTGTCACGCCTCTTCTTAGGTCATTCATTCCTGGACTGGAGCCGACAAATATTTTGAGTCCAGGCCTGGTTATGGGAATTATGATTATACCAATGGTCGCCTCCCTTTCCGAGGATGCCATGAGCGCCGTGCCAAACTCCATGAGGGAAGGAGCGCTTGCTCTGGGATCGACCAAGCTGGAGGTTACCTGGAAAGTAGTTGTTCCGGCTGCAATCTCGGGCATTATTGCCTCCTTTGTGCTGGGCATTTCCCGTGCAATTGGAGAAACCATGATTGTAACTATTGCCAGCGGAAGTTCAAAGAACTTTACTTTTGACATTACGCAATCGATGCAGACAATGACGGCTTATATTGTTGAAGTCTCGGGCGGTGAAGCGGCTGCAGGTACGACTTTATACCATAGCCTTTACGCGGTCGCGATGACATTGTTTGTATTTACTTTGGTTATGAATTTTATCGCGCAATATATTTCCCGCAGATTCAGGGAGGAATATTGATTATGAAGCATGTGAATGTTGAACAGGTTCAAAAGAAAATGGGCTCTCGTTTATTTGCGAATACATTCGCCAAAACACTATTCTTATTGGCAACGCTATTTGGCCTGGTCGTTTTGGTTGTTCTTATATATCGAGTCATTCAAGATGGCGCAGCATGGATTAATTTTGATTTTTTAACCAATAAGCTATCTACCGACCCTGAAAGGGCGGGGATTATGGGAGCCATCCTTGGTACCCTGTGGTTAATGGCTGTAGTCGCCCCTGTTACGATGGTTCTGGGGGTAGGGACGGCTATCTATCTCGAGGAATATGCCAAAAAAGGGCGAATTCAGTCCATCATCCAAACAAATATTTCAAACCTTGCAGGTGTCCCTTCGGTTGTGTTTGGACTTCTCGGCTTGACTGTTTTTGCAAGAGGCATGGAATTGGGCAACGTCGTTCTTGCGGGTGGATTAACAATGGCGCTGCTTGTTCTTCCGGTCGTTGTTGTCTCAAGCCAGGAAGCTATCAGGGCTGTGCCTCAGTTTTTGAGGGAAGCATCGTTTGGAATGGGTGCCACTAAATGGCAGACGGTTAAAAACGTTGTTTTACCTGCCTCCCTTCCGGGAATTTTAACAGGGACGATATTGGCCTTGTCCCGTGCCATAGGGGAAACGGCACCGCTGGTCGTCCTAGGGATACCTGCATTGCTGATTCCACTTCCGGATAGTATTTTTGATAAATTCACCATTCTTCCTGTACAAATTTATTATTGGACACTTGATTCTGCCCTTGTAGCCGAGTATACCAACCTTGCTGCAGCTACGATACTGATATTATTGATTGTCCTGTTTGTCATGAACTCAGTGGCCATCCTGATTAGAAACAAATTCCAAAAACGATATTAACCCATGGAGGGACTACAACTATGACAGTGTTAACGGGTAAAGCAAACGCAAAAACAAATAACTTATCTGCTTCAACCGGCTCCGAAACGGAAAATAAAAAAATCGTATATAATACAAAAGACCTTAATCTTTGGTATGGGGAAGACCATGCATTAAAGAACATCAACCTCCCTATCCATGAAAATGAAGTGACTGCGATCATTGGTCCTTCAGGCTGCGGTAAATCCACCTATATCAAGACATTGAACCGGATGGTCGAGATGATTCCAATCGTCCGCATCTCAGGGGAGATCTTATACCGAGAACGTAATATCTTTGATAAGAACTTTCAGGTAGAGGATTTGCGGACACGTGTGGGAATGGTCTTCCAAAAACCAAATCCATTTCCAAAGTCAATTTATGAAAATGTTGCTTATGGGCCGAAGATCCACGGAATCCGCGACAAGAAAATTCTCGATGAAATTGTCGAGAAAAGCTTAAAAGGCGCAGCAATCTGGAATGAAGTAAAAGACCGCCTCAATGAGAATGCCTATGGGCTCTCAGGCGGACAGCAGCAGCGTTTATGCATTGCGAGGGCTCTGGCAATCGAGCCGGATGTCATTCTGATGGATGAGCCAACCTCCGCTTTGGACCCGATATCCACTTTGAAAGTGGAGGAGCTTGTCCAAGAGCTGAAGAAGGATTTCAGCATCATCATTGTTACCCATAACATGCAGCAGGCAGCCCGTATTTCAGATAAAACAGCCTTCTTCCTAAGTGGTGAAGTGATTGAATTCGCGGAAACAGACAAAATCTTTTCCACCCCTTCCGATAAGCGGACAGAAGACTATATTACCGGCCGATTTGGCTGATCAGGATATCGCAAATCTACAGGTGGCTGAAACAGGCTTTGGCCTGTATCACCAGGAATGAAGGGAGCATGAAGAATGGTAGTAAGGGAAAAGTTTGAAGAGGAATTGAGGAAACTCCAAAGCAGTCTGATCGAGCTGGGCAACTTCAGCTCTGAAGCATTAACGCAATCCTTGGAGGCTCTTGAAAATAAAGACATAGAATTGGCCTTGAAAATAATTGATGATGACGATAAAGCGAATATGATGGAAGAGGAAATCGATGATGCTGCCATCCTGTTGATTGCCAAACAGGCTCCGGTAGCAGTGGATCTTCGCAGGATTATTGTCGCCATCAAAATTGCCAATGAAATAGAGCGAATTGCCGACTTTGCTGTCAATATTGCCAAATCAACCATCCGCATAGGCAGCGAACCGCTTGTCAAACCGATTGAACACATCAGGCAAATGCACAAACTCACTCTTGAGATGCTAAACCTTTCCTTGGAGGCTTTTGCAGAAGAGGACCTGGGCAAGGCGAAAAAGGTAGCTGAGATGGATGACGAGGTTGATGCCTTATACGGGCAGACCATTGTCGATTTGCTAAAGCTGAATCAGACAAACCCAGCCCAAATGGCTCAAATTACACAGCTGTCATTTATTTGCCGATTCCTTGAGCGGGCAGCCGATCATACGACCAATATTGCCGAAAATGTTTTCTACCTTGTAAAAGGCAAACGGTACGACTTAAATAATTAAAAACGTACTAGCATTTCAAAAAGAAAAGTGATATTATAGAAAAGTCGTATGAACGAACTAGGTTAATGAGTTTGGAGGGAAAATCACATGCGTGTAAATATTACGTTAGCTTGCACTGAGTGCGGAGACCGTAACTATATTTCCAAAAAAAATAAGCGTAATAACCCAGACCGTCTTGAGCTTAAGAAATACTGCTCAAGAGAAAAGCGTGCCACTTTGCATCGCGAAACAAAATAAGCAGCATCGGGAACTTTCCCGGCTGCTTTTTTTTGTTATGATAAATTTATTGAATTTTTAAACAGTAACTCTTATTTGAAGTGTGGTAAAGTCAATTACATAACATCGATTATTTTGACTGGAGGATGGGACATGGATAGTAAACGGCAATTTCGCGAAAAAGTAAAAAGCCAGCTTGACAGTTTGTCATTCCCAATGTATCAGGACCTTTCATTTCAGGTTGCCTGCCAGCTCTACAAGGATAAAGCCTGGAAAGAGGCGAAAACAATCGGAATTACAGTCTCAAGGCAGCCGGAAGTGGATACGTTCCAGATTATCCGCAAAGCATGGGAAGAAGGGAAGGTTGTAGCCATCCCCAAATGTCTTCCTGAAAAGAAGGAGCTTGTCTTTCGATCATTGAATAGATTCTCACAGCTTGAAATGGTCTACTCTGGATTATACGAGCCGATACCTGCTGAAACAGCTGAAGTTCCTGTTGGCAAAATCGACCTGATGATTGTTCCCGGCCTCGCTTTTACTCCTTCAGGTTACCGTCTTGGGTTTGGCGGAGGCTATTATGACAGGCTGTTGGCGAATTATGCCGGTGAATCAATTTCTCTTGCTTTTCAACTGCAGGTTTTTCCTGAATTGCCAATAGAGATGCATGATATTCCTGTTGCCAGAGTAATAACTGAAGAAGGGCAGGTACCTGGAGAGAATGGGGCCTAGCTTGCTGGTTGGATTTGTTGCACTCGTCTCAATCCTTGCCTGGAGGTTCTCATTGTTAAGCCTGTCAGGTGCAGGGGCTGCTCTGGTTTGCGGAGTATTAGTCGGGTTGGGATTCGGGTACAGGGGTCTTTCTTTGCTCGGCTTGTTTTTTATTACATCCAGTTTGCTGTCAAATTATAAGAAGAAGCGAAAAGGTTACTTGACTGAGTTCCATGAAAAAGGATCGAAACGGGATTGGCTTCAGGTGGCTGCAAACGGAGGGATCGCCGCCGCTTTGGGTATGGCTTATTTTTGGTGGGAAAGCCCATGGATGCTAGTGGCCTTTTGCATTTCGCTTGCCAGCTCCAACAGTGACACATGGGCTTCCGAGCTGGGAACCCTCAGCAAGCATCATCCTTTCTCTGTAAGGAGCTTTAAAAGGGTGGAACCAGGAACTTCGGGTGCTGTTTCAGCAACCGGGAGCGCCGCCGGATTTTTTGGGGCCGGTACAATCGCTTTGGCTGCCTATTTTTTGTTCGGCCTGAATAGTAGGGAAGTCTTATTGATCTTAGGTTTTGGTTTTTTAGGGATGATGGTGGATACGATATTGGGGGCCTTTATCCAAGCGGGCTACAGGTGCCGTGTTTGCGGCCGTGAGGTGGAAAAAAGGCATCATTGCGGGGAAGCCTGCCATCTTACTAAAGGAAAAGGCTGGCTTCAAAATGATGGGGTCAATTTTATTTCGTGTTTGCTCGCTGTCATATTGGGAATAATTTCTTATGTGTGAGGTTCGTTATTAACTCAGGGAGGGTTTGACATGAATAACAGGGTTAATCGGGTGGTTCTGATTGGAACTGGGTTTGTGGGATCAAGCTATGCTTTTGCCATGCTGAACCAAGGGGTAGCGGAGGAATTGGTTCTGATTGACTTAAATAAGGAGAAATCAGAAGGGGATGCGATGGATTTAAATCACGGGATGCCGTTTGCTCCGTCGCCGACAAAAATATGGTTTGGGGATTACTCGGACTGCAAGCCTGCGGATATTGTAGTCATTTGTGCGGGAGCAAACCAGAAGCCAGGAGAAACCAGGCTTGATCTCGTCGAGAAAAATACAAAAATCTTCAAGGGCATTGTCGGCGAGGTAATGGGAAGCGGATTTGACGGAATTTTTATCATCGCAACCAATCCGGTGGATATCCTTACATATGCCGTATGGAAGTTTTCGGGGCTGCCAAAAGAGAGGGTCATTGGTTCGGGCACCATCCTTGATACAGCCAGATTTCGCTTTTTGCTGGGGGATTACTTCAATATTGATACCAGAAACGTCCATGCATATATCATTGGCGAACACGGAGATACGGAACTGCCGGTATGGAGCCACGCCGATATTGGAGGCAAGCCAATCGAAACAATTATTAATGAAAGAAAGGAATACAGGCAGGAAGACCTTGAACAGATTTTTACCAATGTCAGAGATGCAGCCTACCATATTATTGAGAGAAAAGGTGCCACATATTATGGCATTGCCATGGGGCTGGTCCGGCTGACGAAGGCGATCCTGCAAAATGAGAATTCGATTCTAACGGTCTCCTCTTACCTTAACGGGGAATATGGCCAGAATGACCTTTACATCGGAGTACCTGCCATTGTGAATCGCCATGGAATCAGGGAAGTGCTGGAGTTTACCCTGGCCGATGATGAGAAGGAGAAATTCAGCCACTCGGCAGACGTCCTCAGGAAAGTGAAGGAATCAGTCTTTCCTTCATAAAGCATCATTGATTGGCCGAAAAGTCCTTCCCTTGTCTAAAATTTCCGGATTAAAAACTCTGCTCTGCTGCAAACTAAGAGCGGAGGGATGTATATGTTAAAAAGACTGTTGTCGATTCTCTTTTTTAGCGCGGCCGGGTATGTTGTCTTTCAAAACCGCTATAAAGTCATGAATATGATCCTCGGTAATGCCATGCTTCGCAGGATTGCAGTCACATCCATGATGGGAATTCCGGGAGTCAGAAGCAGAATGATGCGGACGGTATTCTCCGGCCCCTCAGAGTTTAACTAAAAGACCTTAACCGGGTCTTTTTTGTTTTTTAAGGGTTGTTCTGAAACGGCAACCGGGGCGTGAGGGCGGGCTGGTGCTTATTTCGTGCAGGTTCGTTTATAATGTAGATGTAGATGATGGAACCCAGTTTTAGAAAGTAGGGGAGAATGTGAGTGGGCTAGAAGAAAATGTGTTCTGGAAAACGGCACATTTCCTGATTGTCAGGAATGGCTATCGGATTATTCAGCTATCCAAAGACCAGCAAGAGCTGTGGCTTGAAAAAATGGAAAACAAGGAAGCCCAGGTGATCCGGCTTCTGCGATATGATCTTGATTGGAGCAACTGGCTGCAGCGGGATATAGAGAGTGTCGCAGCAAGAGGAGAGAGAATCGGCAGCCGTTATGCCAGAGGGAAAATGACCATTATGAACCTGTATGTTACTTCCTATCCTCCTGTCGATGATTACCAGCACAGGATTGATGCTCCCTATGTGCCTGCCAAAGGGAAAGTACAAATAACAAGTGTGGTCGCATTCAGGAATGATGAATTCCAATCACTTAAAATCTTGGAACAAGTGACAGGTACAGCTTTCAGTCTGGTGTTTGGTGATGCTGAACTTGAGCGGGAAACCGCTGCACTACGCACCAAGGCCCTTGCCTATGCCGAGGATAGGGCCAGGGAGGAGCAAGCGTTTTTTCAATCAGGGAAGCCATTTTTCACCTATGTTTTCCTGGTTGTCCAGGTCCTGGTCTTCCTGCTTATGGAGCTGCGCGGGGGCAGTACGGATACATCAACCTTGATCCGGTTTGGTGCAAAATTCAATCCGCTCATCGTGGAGGGGGAATGGTGGCGTTTCTTTACACCAATGGTTCTGCATATTGGGATGCTTCATCTTTTCATGAATTCCATTGCCTTATTTTACTTGGGGCCGATGATTGAGAGGATTTTCGGCAATATCCGTTTTGTATTCATTTACATTTTTGCGGGTTTCGCTGGTTCGCTTGCCAGCTTCCTGTTCAGCCCCAATTTGTCAGCGGGAGCGAGCGGAGCGATATTTGGATGTTTTGGTGCCCTGCTTTATTTTGGCATGAGCTTCCCGGGTTTGTTCTTCAGGACCATGGGCATAAACATTTTAGCCGTTTTGGTTATCAATCTTATATTTGGCTTCACTATGCCGGGAATTGACAATGCCGGCCATATTGGCGGCCTGGTTGGCGGATTTGCCGCGGCAGGAATCGTCCATTTCCCAAAGAAGAGGAAAAGGATCCTCAAGCAAACAGGATTCCTGGCAGGTACGGCCTTGTTAATGTTTATGATGCTGCAATATGGGTTCAGCCACTCTTCTGCCATCATCGATGAACAGTCTGTCCTGATTTTGGCGCAGGATTATCTCCAAAATGATGAATATGAAAAAGCCAGGTCTCTTCTCCTGGATTACCATAGCGAGGATGAGGCTTCAGCTGATATCCTGTTCCTGCTCTCTTTTGCCGAGATCAAGCTGAAGAATCTTGAAGACGCTAAATCTTACCTTCATCAAGTCCTTGATTTAAAGCCGGCTTTCCATGAAGCCCATTATAATCTGGCTTTAGTGTACCTTCAGCAAAAAGAGTTCGAGGATGCACGGATTCATGCGGAAGAAGCGGTCCAGCTGCAGCCCGAAAATCAGGATTACCAAAATCTCTTCAACAGGGTCAGCGCCTTTTTGGAATCTGCTGGATGAGGAGGACAGCTTCCCGGTCGGCTGTTTCGGTCAATACCAGCAGAGAAGATCGGTCCTTTGCGACCATAATAAGCGGGATGGTGCTATCGATTGGACTGACGATGGCGCCATCCTGTTTTTTTATGCCGTAAAAATAGTTCTTATACAATCCTTCCCACAGCCTGCCGATGATTTCACTGGTTTCCCTTAGTGTGTACCCAGGAAACGGCTTGTCTTTAAACTGAGGAAGCTCAGTCAGCCAAATTTTAAAAAAGTGGTCGGGGTTGAGCCGAAGTTTGTTTAGTGCATTGTTCATGGCTTTTTCAAGCTGGCGGTCCTCGGCGGTATCGAGAAGGTTTTTCCATTCCAGGTCGTCTTGAGTATTGGGGATTCGAAACGACCGCATCGGGCTGTATGGCGAATGAATGGCGTACAGCAGGTCCGCGGACATATCCTGGGCACTCGTAATCCTGTCATCTTTTCCATGAATTTCCGAGTGGTGAAACGTAACAGCCTGGAATTTTCCAGTATCCTTTTCATTGAATTCCTGCTTTTGACTCAGATTATCGGCATTTTGCTTCCACTCCGCTGTTTTCCCTCGTAACCTTCCATTTTTGAAAAGTAGCCCCATATCCTGCCGCAGATAGGCTTTCTGGCCAAGAAGAGAATACATATTCCATTGGATTTCATATTCATTTTCATTTTTGCCTTCCGCCATAGTCAGGGTAGTATTTACAGATTTATAGGCTGCTGCTTCATCTATCGGAAAGAAAATAATCGTTTCACTGGTTTCTTGAGGATGAAACAAATAGATGAGTAAAACAGCCGCCGAAAGCAAGCCAAAACTTAATAAAATATTTCTCATATCCTTTTCCTTTCAGAGCATTCTGCACAGCATGGACACTTGCTTAACTAAACTATATTCTGGGACTTCCATGGACATGCAGCAGACAAGTATGATTTTTGAAATGAATGGCTATGATGGGAGGAGACGCAGGAAAAAAATGGCGTAAACCGTTTACGTGTTTTGAGGTGGAAAATGGAACAGAACAAAAAGCATCCCGTTCAGGAAAGTCTAAAAGAAAATACCGCGTACCTGAAAGAATCTCTCGGTGTTGACAAAAGCTTTGATGTTATGCAGGTGGATGTGAAATACGCAGATACGGAAATGGCATTATATATGGTCGACGGATTTGCCAAGGACGATATCCTGCACCTTTTGATGAAGTTCCTGGCAAAGCTCAAGCCGGAGGAACTTCAGCCTGATATGTTAAAAAAGCTGGTTCATACCTATATTCCCTACATTGAAGTGGAAACATCGGATGATCTGGATGAGATAACCGACAAGGTTCTGGCAGGGCCTACGGTCTTGCTTGTTGATGGGATCGACAAAGCCATCATTATTGATGCCCGGACCTATCCTGTAAGAGGACCAGAAGAACCTGACACAGAAAGAGTGGTAAGAGGGTCAAGGGACGGCTTCGTGGAGACTATCGTTTTCAATACAGCCATGACGAGAAGAAGGGTTAGAGACCGAACACTTAGAATGGAATACATGCAGATTGGCCGACGATCCAAAACAGATATCGTTGTCAGTTACATTGAGGATATTGCTGATCCGGATATGGTTAAAAGGTTAAAGGACTCGCTGTCAAAAATTGATACAGATGGACTCCCGATGGCGGAGAAGACGATTGAGGAATTCATTTCAGGCAGGCATTATAACCCTTTTCCAACTGTCAGATATACGGAAAGGCCTGATACGGCAGCCGTCCATTTGTTTCAGGGCCATGTCTGCATTTTTGTTGATGGGTCTCCGAGCGTGCTGATTACCCCTACTACTTTCTGGCATCATTTGCAGCATGCCGAAGAATACAGGAATAAGCCTCTTGTAGGAACCTACCTGCGTCTTGTGCGCTATGTGTCGGTTTGGGCTTCCCTATTCCTCCTGCCGCTATGGTTTCTTCTTGCAGCAAATCCCGAATTGCTGCCAGAGAAGTACTCCTATATCGGAATTAACGACCCGGGACAAGTTCCGCTAATAGTACAATTCGTTATCATCGAATTTGGGATTGATGCGCTGCGGATGGCGGCCATTCACACACCAACTTCCCTTGCAACTGCTTTGGGGTTGATTGCTGCCTTGATGATTGGCCAAATTGCAGTGGAAGTTGGCCTGTTAACAAACGAAGTCATTCTCTACTTTTCCATTGCCGCCATTGGGACATTTGCGACACCAAGCTATGAAATGAGTCTGGCCACAAGACTTGCAAGGATCTTTTTATTGTTATCCACTGCTTTATTCCAAACCCTTGGATTTGTGGTGGGGACCTTGCTCCTCATCCTATATCTTGCAAGAATGAAATCGTTTGGAATTCCATATTTATGGCCGTTCATTCCGTTTAATTTCAGGGCTTTTCGCGATGTATTAATGAGAGCGCCCATCCCGCTGAAAAACCGCCGTCCCAGCGTTCTCCATCCTAAGGATCCCGACCGCTGATGTTCACGCATCAGCGGTTTTTTTTCGGGCAATCACAACTGGAAACAGCCTGGGGCACTTGAGAAGAGGCTTGGTTTACATTATACTTATCTCATGTAAACTTGTTCACAAAATGAGAGGGAATGAATTGAAAAGTATTTACGATATCCAGCAATATTTAAAATCTTTTGGCACGGTCATCTACGTAGGAGACCGGCTCGCTGATTTGGAATTAATGGAAGCAGAGTTAAAAGATATGTATCGTGCTCAATTGATCCAGCCTGGTGATTTTCAAACCGCCATCATGCTCCTTAGGCATGAGATTATGCTGGAAAAAGAAAAAAGACAGAAGTAGGGTTAGGTGACGAGGAGATGGCAGAAAAGTGGCTGATTGGTGTGGATTTGGGCGGCACCACGACAAAAATAGCGTTCATAAGTTATTATGGAGAGATTTTGCATAAATGGGAAATACCTACGGATACTTCCGATAAGGGGAAAAATATTACAATCAATATCGCTAAGGCAATTGACCGCAAGCTGGAAGAAGTCGGACGCTCAAAAAGTGAAATATTAGGGATTGGAATGGGAGCGCCAGGTCCAGTCAATCTGGTCAACGGAGTGGTATACGAGGCGGTCAATCTTGGTTGGCAGGATGACTATCCATTAAAAGATATGCTGGAAGTGGAAACTTCCATGCCGGCAGTGGTGGATAATGATGCAAATTGTGCTGCCTTGGGAGAAATGTGGAAGGGAGCCGGAAACGGGGCGAAGGACCTTGTATGCGTCACACTGGGAACAGGTGTTGGCGGCGGGGTGATTGCCAATGGTCAGATTGTCCAGGGAGTCAGCGGCGCTGCAGGCGAAATCGGACATATTACTTCCATTCCTGAAGGCGGAGCCCCTTGTAATTGTGGAAAAAGCGGCTGTCTTGAGACCATCGCCTCGGCTACCGGAATTGTAAGGCTGGCGCTTGCTGAACTTTCTGCCAATGATGCTTCCGGCAGCCTGAAGGAGATTTACCAGCGGGAGGGAACGGTTACCGCAAAAGATGTTTTTGACTCAGCCAGAGGTGGGGATAAGATGGCTCTTCATGTCATCGACCATGTAGCTGGCCATCTCGGTCTGGCCCTTGCCAACATTGCCAACACTCTAAACCCCGAGAAAATTGTTCTCGGCGGAGGTGTTTCAAGAGCTGGAGATATCCTGATTAACCCTGTAAAAGAGAAGTTCCTGGCCTGCTCCTTCCCAAGAGTGGCAAAATCAACACAAGTAACACTTGCCACGTTGGGCAATGATGCCGGGGTCATTGGTGCTGCCTGGCTGGTTCGAAATAATCCAATTAAGCAGTAAGCCGAAATAAAGCAAGGAGTGCCGGAATAAGGCACTCTTTTTATTCGGTTGACATAGGATGCATGAAAATTTTTATGTTGAAAAACTGAAACATTTTTCGCTTTTTTACGTAATGTTATATATTAGTGAAAAGGTGGGGAGGAAGTGGGAAGAAGGGTGGGCAATGCAGTAAGTAAAGGAAAGTTTTTGCTTTTTTTCGCATTTTTATTCCTCGCCGGGATCAGCCTTGCGGGCTGTTTTAAAGAAGATTCGGCCAGTCTGCATGAGAAAGCCAGCCATGTTCCCAATAAAAAAGACGGGCCTGCTCCGGGCTTTTCCGGGAAAGCCCCTGTTCTGCCTCTCAATGTCGAAGGAGATTTCTTTAAAGCGATAGGATGGCTGGATGAGCGAACCATTCTTTACATAACGAACGTCAGCGAAGGCTCCAATCTATACCGTTATGATATATATGACGGCAAAAGCACATTACTGTACGAAAGTCCCCACTTTGCCGTAACAGCGGAACTCAGTCCGGGAAAAAAACACGTGCTGATTCATTCCGCGCCTTCCAGTTATGAAGCGGAACTGGCCTTCATTAATCCGAATGGGGAGATGCTATTTAAGACAAGGTTTCCTTCATTTGAGTTGGCTTTTGAATGGAATGGGGAGGACGAAGAGAAAGTGCTTGTTTCTGCCTTTCGGGAAGATTGGAGTTACCAGGTGTACATCCTGGATATAGGGAATGAAAATATTACCGAGGTGGATCTGGATCCCCCTTTCGCCATCTGGCCGGCGGAGGAAGAGATGTATTATCTGGATTGGGATAACACTGGCCCCGCCCTCCATGCCCCGCTTAAGAAACGGATCCTGAATACGCAGGCCGAGCATACCATTCTTGAAGGCGTCCATCATCTTGAAGGTTCAGGAGAACTTGTCCTTGCTGTTCAAACCTCTGAAACCGACAATGGCATGGCGGCTTATCAGTTTATCGACAGCAAGTCAGGAGAAAGGAAGAGCTTTGAGGTAGTACAGCTTTCCGCTTTTTCGGGCTGGCTCGTCCCTTTTTATGATTTGGGCACAGATAATAGTTTTGTTTACTTTCGGCCTTTGTACAGCGGGGAAGCGGATTTGTACGGGGCAGGGTTTACTCTATCCAGATACTCTTTGGATGAGGGAAGTGAGGAAAACCTGATGGAAGGCATGGAAAATGAGCCGATAAACTGTGCCCCGGATGGAAAATATTGCTTGTATGGTTTTCAGCTGGAAAAGCTGATCGACATGGAAAAAAAGCAAATCATAAACCTGATTGACAATGAATGACAGTAAGGAGAGATCACTAATGGCCATTGCAGATGTAACAGTAATTCCGATAGGCACCGAGACACCGAGCGTAAGCGCCTATGTTGCGGAGATCCAGAAGCTCCTGGCAGATTTTGAAGAGCAAGGAAAAATCCGTTTCCAGCTGACGCCAATGAATACAATTATTGAAGGGGAACTGCCAGTGCTGTTCCAAGTTATCCAGGCGATCCACGAAGCGCCGTTTTCAAAAGGAATCCAGCGTGTAGCGACCAATATCAGGATTGATGACCGCCGGGACGTTTCTCGGAAAATGGAGGATAAAGTGGCTAAAGTCCAGAGCCTTCTATAAAAAAGGGCCGCCCAGTGGGCGGCCTTTTCATTCAAAAAAAACGGTTGCATTTAGTGAGCCACCGGGTAGCCGTGGTAAATGACCGTCATAATGGTAAACCATCCGAAGACGAGCAGAGTTCCACCGCCAAATACGATGCCCAGAAGATTTTTGTTTTTTAAAGCAGAAAAAGTGCCGAATGCTGCGAGCAGTGTAACCAATGCAAAGATAATCACAAGTCCCATTTTCAATCCCCCTTTGTACAGATAGTCAGACAGTAATTAGTGAAGTCAACGGGCAGGTTCGCTGCCTTTATGTATTTCCATATATTCGAATACTATTTTATAGTTTTTTCAATCGTTTGTCGAGGTCTAAAAACAATGCCTTGCATCCATATGCCTGAGCGATTCCTTCCATCAGCGTGCACATTTGGCGGTCTATGAAAAACATCCATGAATCAGGGCCCCCTGCTGCGACCAAATGTTCTTCGATTTGCAGTTTTGCCATCCTTGCTTCATCAAGGGCGCTCCACTCTAGGGTGAAAGCGGATACCAGATCTTTGAATAAGTATACCCGTTCTCCGGATTTAAAACCATAGTCAGCAAAAAGTTCTCCTTCGGCAGCATTTTTGAGGCAGACCAATGAGTGTACTTCTTCAAGCAGCCCGGCTTCCCTGCACAGGTCTGCGGCTTGCTCAGCTCCCGCTTTGTCATGGAACAGGTACACAAGTCCATGGACGCCAGCGAAGCCGGGATTCGAACGAAGCACGTCATTGAATTCGGGAATTTCGGCGATAAGAGGGTCCACTTCGACAGCATAGGCAGAATTCAAACCATTCATCCTTTCAAAACATTTAATCCTTTGCTTCAGTTAGTGTAAAATAATAGAAGAGATGATTCAACTATTGCAGGAGGTGCGACATGGAATGGTTTCAAATTCCACTGGGTCCTTTGCAGACAAACTGCTATATACTAGCACAGGAGAACGGAAAATGTCTGATTGTTGATCCCGGAGAAGAATCGAAAAAGCTGATTGATTATATCCAAAATAAAAAGCTGCAGCCAGAAGCGGTCGTTTTGACCCATGCCCATTTTGACCATATCGGGGCTGTTGACCAAGTCAGGGAACATTATTCCATCCCGGTTTATGTACACGAAAAAGAGGCGGACTGGCTGACTGACCCTGCCTTGAACGGATCGCAGTATTTTATGGGAGGTCAGCACATCAAAGGAAAGCCTGCAGACCACTTCTTTTCTTCCGAAGGGGATATCGCTGTAGGCAGTTTTACATTTGCCGTCTTTGAAACCCCCGGCCACTCACCAGGCAGTGTCTCCTTATATTTCAAAGACCATGGTGTGGCTGTTGCTGGAGATGCTCTGTTCAAAGGCAGCATCGGCAGGACAGATCTGCCGGGCGGAGACCATCAGCAGTTGCTGAACAGCATCCATAATAAGCTCCTGGTTTTGCCAGAGGAGACATCTGTCCTGCCTGGTCATGGCCCTGTTACCACCGTTGGAGATGAAATGGACGGCAATCCCTATTTAAATGGCTTTTGATCGACTCCCCGATTTAGGAAGAAAGTCCAAAGAAAAACCCTTCTCTATGGAAGGGTTTTTCTTAAGGATGTTCTGTTTAAATCATTGGGAGGGATTCAAAACTTAGGTTTCTGTTTCTACAATATATCAACAATATCACTATGTCAACAGTGAAAAGACAAGGAGCCGAGTATGGAAAAACACATTAAAAATCTCATTGCCAGCAGCCCATATAACATGATTTCCTACGCAGATTATATCGCAGCCGCCCTCTATCATCCCGAGGAGGGGTACTACATGAACAGCAGGGATAAAATTGGCCGGGAAGGCGATTTCTTTACCACCAGCAATATTTCTTCCATTTTTGGCCGGCTGGTTGCCAAATGGTATGAATCAAAATATGGCATCCTTGGCCTGCCTGCTGCGGTTTGTGAGATTGGAGGAGGCAATGGCCGGTTTGCACAGGCTTTTTTGAAGGGGTGGCATTCCTGCACTTCCACCCCGTTAAGCTATCATCTGGTAGAAACAAGCCCTTATCATCGCGAGCTTCAGGAAGCAGCACTGGAAGGTTTCGAGGGTGTAAGCTTTTACAGGGAGATTGAGGAACTTGGCTCCTTTGAAGGGCTGGTATTTTCAAATGAGCTGTTTGATGCTCTTCCTGTCCACGTCATTCAAAAAAAGCAGGGGAAATTGCATGAATTAATGGTTACTGTTGGGGATGAGGGGTTTTTTGAAACAAGCATTCCTCTTGAAAATGAGGCAATTGACGACTATCTGAGGAAGCACGGGATTACGCTCGAAGAAGGCCAGCGGCTGGAATTACCTCTTGAAATGGAGAATGTCGTCAAAAACTTGGCTTCCGCTGTGTCAAAGGGATTAGTGGTGACCGTTGATTATGGCTATACAAATGAGGAATGGCGTCAGCCTGCTAGAAGCGAAGGCAGTCTGAGAGGATATTATCGCCATCAAATGAAAACAAATATATTGGAACGTCCCGGGAGCATGGACATTACCAGCCACGTTCATTTTGACCCTCTCATCCAGCAGGGGGAGGAACATGGCCTGCGGTTTATTTCAAAAGCAAGACAGGATGAATTTTTGATAGGAATAGGCATCCTCGACGAACTTGCTGAAACCTCAGGTACTGACCCTTTCTCTGAGAAAGGAAAGCGGAACAGAGCCATTAAAAGCCTCATCCTGCCTGGTGGAATCAGCAGTTCCTTTCATGTCCTCATACAAGGAAAAGGAGAGGGAGTTGGAAGCGAGGCTTTAAAATAGGAATGAAAAAAGCGGCAGGAAATCTGCCGCTTTTTTGTGCGAGTCACAACGGGGAGATCAGTGTCCTCCTCCGCCTGTACCCATCATAAATGTTGTCCAGTAAGTAAATCCTGCGAAGAAAACAGTTAAGTATGCGCCGAAGATATAAATATACATGCGTTCGGACAACTTTAAGTAGCTCAAAAGCAAGAAAAACCCTGTTTGCCCAAAGAATATCAGGGAAGAAGTATACATTTCGCCGATGAAAAACATAATTGCGAATATCCCTGTCCAAAAGCCTAAAACTCTGTACATCCGATCCAAAGCCACCCCTCCTTTTACCATACAAATCCATCACATACCAATTATAAGATAAAGAGGAGGGGAATGTAAATAAGCTTTGCTTATCCCGCCTTAACTGTCAGTAAGCCCCTATTGAATGAAGTTTCACCTTATTGCGCAATCACTGCTTGATAGGAACAGGAATCGCAGCCGGAAATAATGTTAGCCTTTTCAATCAGTTCAACATTCGGGAACAGGCTTTCGAACATTCCTTTTAAAAATTCAACATGCATCGTGCAGACAGCTTCTGTGTGCTCCATGGCAACTTCCTTGAAAGGGCAATTGAAAATTTGGAAATAGATTTTGGTGCCTTCGTCGTTTGTTTCAAACTCGGGATAAAAACCCGCGATGGTAGCTGCATTCCTTACGACGCTAAGTTTTTGTTCAAAGCCCCATTCCTCGGATTGCTGATGGTTTCCCGCGATTTCCTGGTCGATAAGCTCGGCGCCTAAACGCTTCCCTGTCAAATAAAGGGCTTTTTTGCCTTCTTCTCCAAGCGACATCATGGTGGCCAGCGCTATTCTTGAAAGCAGCTGGTAGTCCCTGAATGGGAAATTAAGCTGGATGAGATCATCTGATAAGCGGTAAAGCCTGCTTGGACGCCCTCCTTTTCCGGTTTTCCTTGTTTCGGATACCAGCATATTCACATCTTCCAGCTTTGATAGATGGAGGCGGGCAACGTTGGGATGAATATTGAAATTATCGGCAATCTCCTGCACGGTCACATCTTTGTGGCGTTTCGTAATGTACTGATAAATATAATAGCGTGTGGGGTCAGACAAAACACTTGTGATCTTTAATGTTTGTTCCACCATGCTTCACCTCGTACTGCTTAATTTTCTTCAGTATAATACAGATGTAAATTCTTTGGAATGAGGTTTACACTGTAAACACTATATGTTTAGAAAATGTTCACAACTAAATGGCGAAATGATGAACGATGCCGGATAGGGAGCTTGCCTTTCCAACTGTCACAGTTTATTCACAGATTTACTGGAGGCAGGAAGGAAAGGATGATTAAAATGGAGAATGTATTAGCCATAAACGAAAAGGTGGTGTTTGATATTGAAAGAACTGTACAGAGCATAGCAGATGGCATCCTGAAAGATGCGCTTCAAAAAGGTGCTTCCGACATCCATGTTGTGCCGCACGGCAAGAACATGGCCATCAAGCTGAGGCTCGGAAATCAGCTCCTTGAAAGGCAAGTCCTTAAGAACCCTATTTGTGAGCGGCTTATATCGCATTTCAAGTTCATTTCAGCAATGGACATTGGCGATAAAAGGCGTCCGCAAAGCGGTGCCTCCTCCTACTGCTATGACGGAATGGATGTAGGCCTGCGCATATCCACCCTTCCTGCCGGAAAAACCGAAAGCATGGTCATCCGCCTCCTGCCGCAGCAAAAACAAATTCCCTTTTACCAATTAAGCCTGTTCCCAGCCACCACCCAAAAACTAATCTCTCTTATGAAGCATGCCCATGGCCTCGTCATTCTTACCGGCCCGACAGGCAGCGGCAAAACGACCACCTTGTATTCCCTTCTGCATGAAGCCTCGCAAATCATCAATCGCAATGTCATCACTCTCGAAGACCCCATTGAAAAGCAAAGTGAGAATGTCCTGCAGATACAAGTGAATGAAAAAGCGGGCATCTCCTACGCCGCAGGCCTGAAGGCGATCCTTCGGCACGACCCGGACATCATCATGGTCGGGGAAATCCGGGACCATGAGACCGCGCAAATTGCCGTCCGTGCTGCGCTTACGGGCCATTTGGTACTCACAACAATGCATACCCGCGATGCGGAGGGAGCTATTTACCGGCTGCTTGAATTTGGTGTAAGCTGGCTTGAAATTGAACAGACGCTGATTGCCGCTACCGCCCAGCGGCTTGTCGAACTGTCCTGCCCATTCTGCGAAGGACAGTGCCCGCCTTTTTGCTTTACCGCAGGAAGGAATAAGCGGGGAAGTGTGTTTGAAATCCTTACAGGCAGAGCATTAGCACAGGTGTTAAAGCATGCAAGGGGAGAAGCGGGAAAAGGCCAGTATAAAACCTTGAGGGATGCGATTGTAAAGGGCATCGCCCTGGGCTATATCAGGGAAGGCGAGTTGAAAAGGTGGGTAATCGATGAGCAAAAAACGTAAATGGGCCGTGGTGGAGCAGGCAGTATTCCTGAAAAGGATTGGTGAACTATTGTCGAGAGGTTATCCGCTCGCTGACGCAATCGGCTCATTGAGTTTTTACCTCGATCAGGGGAGGAAGTCAGAACTTAAAAGCTGCCATGCGCAGCTGAAAGAAGGATACCCATTTTTCCGAATCCTCGCAGAGCTTCAGTTTAACAAGGACCTTGTCAGTTATGTGTATTTTGCGGAGCAGCATGGAGGACTTGCGCAGGCAATTGCGGAAGGAAGCGACATGGTGCTGAAACGAAGCCAGGATCTCAGGCGAATGAAGAACCTTGTTTCCTATCCTGTGTTCTTGCTGTTTTTGACCAGTATTCTGTTCTATTTTGTCGACCAGGTGCTGCTCCCCAATTTTACAGCACTGTACCAAAACATGAATGTCAGCCAGAACATGTTTTCAAAAGTTTTAACAGCTGTCGGTACGTATATGCCGCTGCTGCTGTATGTCTTGCTGTTCATCTCCCTGGCTATCGTCTGCTACTATTTTTTCCTCTTTCGCAAACACCCCGAGCTGGAACGCAGGGCAAGGCTGGTTCAAATTCCTCTTGCAGGCCGTTTCTTCAGACTGTTAAACTCCCACTTTTTTTCCGCACAGCTTAGCTATCTTATATCCGGAGGACTGTCTGTTTCCGAAGCGTTAAGTGTTTTCGAACAAAACATGCACGAGCCTTTTTCCAGGGAACTGGGAAGGCATATGAAGCAGGAGCTCGAGGCAGGCTTCCCGTTCGACCAGGTTGTATCTTCGTACCCATTTTTTGAAGAAGAGCTTTGCAGCATTGTAAAACACGGCCAGGAAAACGGAAAACTTGCGCAGGAATTGTACTTTTACAGCAGGCATTGCCTTCTCCAGCTGGAGGGGAAAACAGATAGGTGGATGAAAGCAGTCCAGCCAGCTTTATACAGCGTCATCGGACTATTGATTGTCTCGCTTTATTTGGCAATCTTGCTGCCAATGTTCCAATTGATACAGGGATTCTAAAAACTAAAAAAGGATGGATACCATGAAAAATGAAAAGGGCTTTACCCTGATTGAAATGATGATTGTCCTGCTGGTTATTTCAATTTTATTGATTATCACTGTTCCAAATGTGACCAAGCATAATGCCACAATCAATACAAAGGGATGCGAGGCTTTTATTAAAATGGTCGAGGGCCAGGTTCAGGCTTATAACATCGAAAATGGAAAACTTCCAGCTAGTTTGTCAGAGCTTGTCACCGCTGATTACTTAAAGACGGACGAGACGAAGTGCCCTGATGGCCGCGATATTTCCATTTCTGCGGAAGGTGCAGTCATTGTAGGTGCCAAGCCTGCGTCATCTCAATAATGGAGTCCAGAAGGAATGGTTTTACTTTGACGGAAACCCTCATTGTCCTTTCTGTTTTCATGGCCATGTCTTCGGTTTCGCTGTTCCTCGTAAAGCCAACCTACCACTTGCTTGAAAAAAACATATTTTTTTCCCAGTTTAAGTCCGATCTGCTGTTCGCACAGCAATACGCGATCTCCCACCAGGAAGAGGTATCCATCCATATCTTGCCGCAATCGAATACTTACTATATTCGTACAAGATTAAACGGGCCAATTCTTGTGGAGCGCCAGTATTCGAAAGGAATCCGGATTATGGAAGGAAGCTTGCCGCTCTTTTTTCAATATACCGTTAGCGGGAATATCAAAAAATTCGGCTCTCTTTATGTGGAAATAAACAAACAATTTTACCGATTTACTATCCTAATCGGGAGCGGGCGATTTTATGTTGTCAAGGAATGAAGGTTTCTTTCTGGCGGATGCAATGTTATCCCTATCTTCCTGGCTGATGGCAGCAACGATCCTTCTTCCCCTGGCCATGTTCTGTATCGGCCAGACAGCTTCGCAGCGTCAGGAAACCAATGCGGCATACTTGCTTTATGACCATCTTCAGCAGCTGAAGTCTTCTCCTGGCCAACAGTTCCATGGCAGTTTCACAAGAGGCGGGACGGTGTTTACTATTGTCATAAGAAATTTCGGCCAAGGAGTGCCATCGGAGGTATGTGTTGAATATGAAGACTATTTCAGAAATAGAAAAGCTGAATGTGCGCTGGCAGAATAATAAAGGGTTCACCATGGCCGAAATGCTGACAGCGTTCGCAGTCTTCTGCATGATTGCTCTCTTTTTGCCGCTCGGCCTGAAAACCATTCTGACTAATCAGCATTCGGAAATCGGTCTGCAAAGGCTTGAATGGGAGGTTTTCGCAAGCCAGTTTAAAAAAGAGGTACGGCTTTCTTCGAATGCTACTGTCCAGGGAGACAGGCTGGTGCTTGCCAGGAATGAGGAAACCGTCCAGTTTGAAAAATTCGGGACCAATATTAGAAGGAGAGTAAATGGCACTGGCCACGAAATTGTGCTACAAAATGTTGCATGGGTCAGATTCTTGCCTTTGCCTCAGGGTGTAATAATTCAGGTGACCGACCTTAATGGAAACCAATATGAAGTGACCAGCAGGTCCTTCATTTCGCTTGCACAATCATGAGGAACCAGGCTGGATTTACTTATCCTTTATCACTCTGCCTGCTGATGCTTTTTAACGTTTTTTTCCTTCTGGCCCTAGAGCAGGGCATGTCAGAGAGGCGGCTTTATAAGGAAAGTGAAAAAATATTGGCTGCCGAGTATTACTTGCTGTCCTCCGTAAAAGAGGCCGAGTTGCAAATGCGGGAAGGAAAGCTATTGGCCTCAGGCAGATTTACCTACTCGAAAGGGGCGGTTGACTACCAAAGAAGGGCGCTTTCTCCTGCAATAGAAGAAATTACTTTAACATTGAAGCTCCATACCACTGAACGGTGGACAGGAATTGCCCATTATGACAAGACCCAGCAAAAAATGGTGAGGTGGATTGAGAAAAACTAGCTGAGCCGGGGTTTGGCGCCGCATTTCATGGACATACTTGTAAATGGAAGAAGGCAGGTGTACTCATGAAAACGAATGATTATGTTAAGTACCTAACCCAGACAGTGGTCAAATATGCCGACCAGCCCAAGGCTGAGCGAACCAAAACCAGGCTGGAAAGGAAAGAGGAAAAACCGGCATTCTTGTTTAAGTGGTTTGGAATCCTTCCCTATGTATTTATGTCGATGATGAAACGAAAAAAGTGAATGAAAAGCTGGGCAAAGTAGATGACTTTGCCCAGCTTTTTTATTGGTGTTTCAATACTGGTTTTACCGTGGCGCTGGCCATTTCGAGTCCTGACAGCCCTCCTCAGTGCCCGTTCTTGGGAATAGGAGACCAGTTTGGGCTCTGACAGCCCTCCTCAGTGCCTGTTTTTTGGGGATGGAATCCATTTCGGGTCCTTACAGCCATCATCAGTGTCCGTTCTTGGGAATAGGAGACCAGTTTGGGCTCTGACAGCCCTCCTCAGTGCCTGTTTTTTGGGGATGGAATCCATTTTAGGTCCTGACAGCCCTCCTCAGTGTCCGTTCTTGGGAATAGGAGACCATTTTGGGCTCTGACAGCCCTCTTCAGTGCCTGTTTTTTGGGGATGGAATCCATTTTAGGTCCTGACAGCCCTCCTCAGTGCCCGTTCTTGGGAATAGGAGACCAGTTTGGGCTCTGACAGCCATCATCAATGCCCGTTTTTGGGAACAGGAGTCCATTTTGGGCACTGATAGCCCTCCTCAGTGTCTGTTTTTGAGAGTAGCAGGCCATTTCAGACCTTGACAGCCACCATCAAACCCCAGTTTCGTAAGGTTCTGTAGATTTTAGTTCTTGGCGGGCAACACTTATTGTTTCTTCACCTTCCCGTAGGTCCAGGCCTTCCGGATAAACAGGTTTCCTATATTGCCTGTTCGGTTAAGTAAAAAAGGCCGCCGTTTATAATCGAAACATGGATTTTCGGCTCGAACTGTTCCTTGAGAGCCTGTTTTTCCACCTCGTAGCTTTCTGATATCTCTTCGGCCCCTTTGTAAAAGTGATCGAGGAGATCCTGGTCTTTTTTCCAACGCTGCCGCGCGTTCTCAGCCCATGAATGGTCTTCATTCCCAATTTGTGTTCTCATCATTTTTTCGATTCTCATGAATCCGCTCCTGGGCATGATGAGCGGGGAAAGGGTAAAGGCATAGTCGGGAATCCTTGGAGTCAGCGGCAGCTGAAGCAGGCGCTCGTGGAAGCTGGTCACCATCTTCCCGTTTATTAGCTGCAGGCCGATGGACTCATATACGTCCCGCTTGCGGTCACATTGATAAGAAACCTTCATGTTTAGACAAAGCCACGGAAGCAAAGGAACCTGAACGCCTGACTGCCCCTGCCGGCTCTCGTACAAGCGGATATAACTCCCCAATTTTTTCGCAGACGCAAAAATTTGGTGCAGCCTGGGAGAGCCAAAATGGATAGTCTCACCCTTGATTTCAGCAGGCGCCTGCTGGGGATTGGTCACCAATGTCAGTTTCATTGGGTTGGGAACACCGCCAGTCTTTTCAAGATAATGCCAGTAGAAAGGGCGGTTCATGAGCTCCTTATCCAGTTCTTCCGACAGTTGGATAGTCATATGACTGCTTGTCATTTCTGTCGGCGGACAGCTGTTGGCCTGGAAGTATCTGTTTAAAAAATCATGGATTTCCTGTTGCTGCATGTGAAGTCCCTCCTTTCATTTCTTCCGCGAATTGAATCATGGAGGTGAAGTTCTCCATCTTGATTTTCATTTCGCCTTCCGAAGAAGATTGTCCGAATATATCAATCAAATGGTCTTCAATACTGCCGAAATCCAGTTTGGTCAAAATATCATCAAGGTCGCCAATCACCTTTTCGAACAGGTTGATCTTTTCATATAGCAGTTTAAGAACATGTTCCTCGACTGTATTTTTGATTGCGAAATTATAAATCATGACGTCTTTTTCCTGCCCAAGGCGGTGAATCCTCCCAATTCTCTGTTCGAGCCTCATTGGATTCCAAGGCAAATCGAAATTGATGATATGGTGGCAAAACTGGAGATTGATCCCCTCACCGCCCGCTTCCGTGGCGATCAACACCTGGGCGCGCTTCTCGAACAATTCTCTCATCCAGTCTTTTTTTCCACGTTTAAAGCCGCCGCGAAACGGGACGGAAGTGATGCCATGCTGTTGCAAAAACCATTGAAGGTACAGCTGGGTCGCCCGATACTCGGTAAAGATGATCACCTTATCGCCGATTTTTTTAATGAGCTCCAACGCCTTCTCGGCTTTTGAATTTGTTGTAACTGCCTGGACTTTTTCGATGAGAGCCCCAATGGTTTGCTCATAGGCTGCAGAAGGGCTTTCCTGCCGCTGAAGCATATTCTTTAAGGTATAATATACGGCTTCCCTGCTGCTGCATGCCTCACGTTTTAATGTCATCAATGAAAAAGCCCCGGAAGCAAAAGCGTCGTTTCCGCTTAACTGGCTGATGCTGTCATACAGTTCTTTTTCGGGTTTTGTGGTTTCGATTGAGATGGTTTCAACATGGCGCTTTGTCCATTCAATCCCCGTATCACTTCGCCTGTTTCGAATCATCACCTTATTTACAAGTTCGCGCAGATGCTCATCATCCTGAACGGAGCGGGCATTTTTTTTATATTGTTCAAAAAAAGCCGCCTCACTTCCGAGATGGCCGGGTTTCAACAGGCTTACAAGGTTGAAAATTTCCTCAATCCGGTTCTGGATTGGAGTGGCAGTGAGCAAAAGGCAGAATTTTTTCTTCAGGTTTTGCACAAATTCATAGTTTTTAGTTTTGCTGTTTTTTAGCTTATGTGCCTCATCAATGACCACCAAGTCGTAATCTTGCTTATAGATGATATCACGATGGGGATTGCGTTTGGCTGTATCGATCGAGGACACGACGATATCACATTTCTCCCATACATAGCTTTTGCGCTGGGCTACGGCGGAAATGAAGAATTTTGTGTTCAGTTCCGCTTCCCACTGGGATACCAGTGAAGCTGGAACAAGAATCAGAGCCTTCTTTACAAGCCCTCTAATCATATATTCCTTAAGGATCAGGCCAGCCTCGATTGTTTTCCCCAGTCCCACTTCATCGGCCAGGATCGCTTTTCCATTCATATTTTCGACAACCTGGCGGGCAACCTCAAGCTGGTGAGGCAGGGGAGTGAGCTGCGGCAGATGCTTAGGCGCCTGCAAGCCGTCGAACTCGGGAATAATTGTATGCTTTTCAACCTCTACTGCCAGCTTGAAGAGTTCCCAATTTGCCCACGGCCCGTCATTTTCCATTCTGCTTAGCAAGCCGTCCTGCCAGTTTGAGTCGAAGGAAATTTCCACCGTCAATATTCTCACTCCTATATCCAAAAATTAATATATTGCCCAATCCTGCTTTGTAATGGTAGGATTGGAGTAGATTTGAATGTTTTGAAATTTTTCATATTCTGAGTTGTGCAAATGCTTTTTCCTTATCGTTTCAGGGTATAGCATGCCCACTCTCGAAAAAAATATTGATGCGGATGATGGCAAGGGGAGAGACTACATTTGTAGCGCCGAAGGAGCAAGCATTCATTGTGAATCTCTCAGGCAAAAGAACTCTTGTTTGACGCAGCTCTGGAGAGTGCTTCCTGGTGAAGCCACCAAAGGGGAAAGCCTTGTAAAAGGTAAACTTTCAGGTGAAAGGACAGAGACCTTCTTTATGTCAAGGGGGTCTTTCTGTCCTTTTTTTGCTTCAAAAGAGAAGGGAAAAGAATTACACATACAGCCTAAAAGACCAGATTTAAAGTCTAAGAAGGGGGCAGATTTGATGACTGAATTGAAACGTACTCCATTGTTTGAGGTGTACAAGGAATATGGGGGCAAGACAATCGACTTTGGCGGTTGGGAACTTCCTGTCCAGTTCTCCGGGATTAAGGAAGAACATGAGGCCGTGCGTACGAGAGCGGGGCTGTTTGATGTTTCCCATATGGGAGAGTTTGAGGTAAAGGGACCGGGAAGCCTGGAATTTTTGCAAAAAATGATGACCAATGATGTTTCCAAGCTGAAAAGCGGGGGTGCGCAATATACGGCGATGTGCTACGAAAACGGCGGCACCATCGACGATTTGCTCATCTATAAACTTGAGCAGGACCACTACATACTTGTTGTCAATGCAGCCAATATTGACAAAGATTTTAAATGGCTCGAAGACCATCTTGAGGAAGAGGCTGAGCTGAAAAATCTGTCGGAGGATATGGCCCAGCTTGCACTGCAGGGACCTGCAGCCGAACGGGTGCTCCAAAAGCTTGCCGGCGAGTTTGACCTTCAGTCCATTGGCTTCTTCAAGTTCCAAAACGATGTCGAACTTAATGGAAAAAAAGCTCTTGTCTCCAGAACAGGTTATACAGGGGAAGACGGCTTTGAGATTTACTGCCATCCTGAAGATGCTGCCAGCCTATGGAGAGAGATCCTCAAGGCAGGGAAGGAAGAGGGTGTCTTGCCATGCGGATTGGGAGCGAGAGATACTCTTCGCTTTGAAGCGAACCTTGTTCTGTATGGCCAGGAGCTATCCAAGGATATTACCCCGCTCGAAGCAGGAATTGGTTTTGCCGTAAAATTGAACAAGGAATCCAACTTTATTGGAAAAGCAGCCCTGAAGGAACAAAAAGAAAACTCGCCTGGCCGAAAATTGGTGGGCATTGAGATGCTCGACCGCGGCATTCCGCGGCATGGATACCCTGTGTACAGGGATGGAAGCAAAATTGGTGAAGTTACCACAGGCACACAGTCGCCTACTCTGAAAAGAAACATTGGGCTTGCCCTGCTGGAAGCACAGCATACCGCACTTGGGACAGAAATTGAAGTCGAAATTCGCGGTAAGAGATTAAAAGCGACGATTGCAGAAACACCTTTTTATAAGCGTGAAAAATAGAACCAAGAAAGAGGGGGAACTTATGAAGCACCGTTATCTGCCGCTTACTGAAAGCGATAAGACCGCTATGCTGGATGCGATTGGCGTATCTTCTGTGGATGAGTTATTCAGCGATATTCCGGAAAGTGTCCGTTTTAAGGGTGAATACAAAATCAAGCCGGCCAAATCCGAACCGGCACTAATGAAGGAACTGGCAAGGATGGCTGGCAAAAATGCCGATTTAAAAACCAATACATCCTTTCTTGGGGCAGGAGTATATGACCACTATATGCCTGTGATTGTTGACCATGTTATTTCCCGTTCCGAATTCTATACTGCCTATACTCCTTACCAGCCGGAAATTTCACAGGGAGAGCTGCAGGCCATCTTTGAATTCCAGACGATGATTTGCGAGCTGACCGGCATGGATGTGGCAAACTCCTCAATGTATGACGGAGGCACAGCTCTTGCTGAAGCCGCCATGCTTAGTGCAGCCCAAACGAAAAGGAAGAAGGTCCTTATTTCAGCGGCTGTCCACCCAGAGGCGAAAGACGTAGTCAAAACATACGCCAAGGGCCAATACATTGATGTGGTGGAGGTACCGTTCAAGGATGGAATCACTGACCTTGAGGCACTTGAGGAAATGGCAGACGAGAATACAGCGGCAGTCATTGTCCAGTATCCAAACTTCTTTGGGCGCATTGAGCACATGAATGAACTTGAAAAGATTGCCCATTCCAAAAAGTCCCTGTTTGTCGTTTCAAGCAACCCGCTTGCACTGGGAGCTTTGACTCCTCCTGGAAAATTCGGTGCGGATATCGTCGTCGGGGATGCGCAGCCGTTCGGGATCCCTGCTGCATTTGGCGGGCCGCACTGCGGATATTTTTCGGTTACTTCAAAGTTAATGAGAAAGATACCGGGTCGCCTTGTCGGCCAGACCAAGGATGATGAAGGACGCCGGGGATTCGTGCTGACCCTGCAGGCTAGGGAACAGCATATCCGCCGCGATAAAGCAACGTCCAATATTTGTTCCAATCAGGCTCTGAACGCTCTTGCTGCATCCGTAGCGATGACAGCCCTCGGCAAAAAAGGCGTGAAGGAAATGGCGATTGCGAATATCCAGAAGGCCAATTATGCGCGTAACGCTTTTAAGAAATCGGGATTCGAGATTGTCTTTGAAGGACCATCCTTCAATGAATTTGTCGTCAAGATGAACAGGCCGGTCAAAGCCATCAATGAAGAGCTTTTGGCAAAAGGAATTATTGGCGGCTATGACCTTGGCAGGGATTATCCCGAATTGAACGAGCATATGCTGATTGCGGTCACGGAACTCAGGACCAAGGAAGAAATCGATACCTTTGTGGAAGAATTGGGGGATTGCCATGCATAAGGAAGATCAGCACCTCATTTTTGAACTAAGCAGCCCGGGACGTGTAGGATACAGCCTGCCTGAAATGGATGTGCCGGAAGCAGATTTATCCGAATTGCTGCCGGAAGGCTATCTCCGTGAAGAAGAGGCCGAACTGCCGGAAGTTTCCGAGCTGGATATTATGCGCCACTATACGGCTCTTTCCAAGCGCAACCACGGAGTTGATTCCGGATTTTATCCATTGGGATCCTGCACAATGAAATACAATCCGAAGATCAATGAAAATGTTGCCCGGTACAATGGCTTTGCCCATGTGCATCCGCTGCAGGATGAAAGTTCCGTCCAGGGTGCCCTTGAATTGATGTATGACCTTCAGCAGCATCTGATCGAGATCACCGGAATGGATGAAGTTACTTTGCAGCCTGCTGCGGGTGCTCACGGTGAGTGGACAGGATTGATGATGATCCGCGCTTTCCACGAGAGCAACGGTGACCTGGAAAGAACAAAGGTCATTGTCCCGGATTCTGCTCATGGAACAAATCCGGCATCCGCCACCGTGGCAGGTTTTGAAACGGTGACGGTAAAATCAAATGAAGACGGACTTGTTGACCTTGAAGATTTGAAAAAGGTCGTAGGACCTGATACAGCCGCCCTCATGCTGACCAACCCGAATACTTTAGGATTATTTGAAGAGCATATCGTCGAAATGGCCGAAATCGTCCACGGTGCCGGCGGCAAGCTCTATTATGACGGAGCAAACCTTAACGCGGTGCTTTCAAAAGCCCGTCCAGGGGATATGGGATTCGATGTTGTACACCTGAATCTCCATAAGACATTTACCGGTCCTCACGGCGGAGGCGGCCCGGGTTCAGGTCCGGTAGGAGTAAAATCGGATTTGATCCCATACCTGCCAAAGCCGATTCTTACCAAGCAGGATGACCAGTATGTCTTCGACTATGACCGTCCGCAGTCCATTGGCCGTGTAAAGCCTTTCTACGGCAACTTCGGCATCAACGTCCGTGCTTATACCTATATCCGCAGTATGGGGCCTGATGGCTTGAAGGCAGTAACAGAATACGCGGTTCTAAATGCCAACTATATGATGAGAAGGCTGGCTGAACATTATGATTTGCCGTATGATAAGCACTGCAAGCACGAATTTGTATTAAGCGGAAGACGCCAGAAGAAGCTGGGAGTCAGAACGCTTGATATAGCGAAGAGGCTGCTCGACTTTGGCTATCATCCGCCAACCATCTACTTCCCTCTGAACGTGGAAGAGTGCATCATGATTGAGCCTACCGAAACAGAGTCGAAGGAAACGCTTGATGCCTTCATTGACGCCATGATCCAGATTGCCAGGGAGGCAGAGGAGAATCCTGAAATCGTCCAGGAAGCTCCGCACAGCACGGTGATTGGAAGGCTCGATGAGGCTACCGCGGCGAGAAAACCAGTTTTGCGCTATCAAAAAAGCTAAATAAATGCAGGACATAAAAACCCCCCTCTGGTCAAACCAGAGGGGGGTTATCAATTGGAATTATTTTGTTTTAATCTTGCCGCCCCATTTTTTGAAGCCGCCCTGCAGGTGGGATAAATCCTTATAGCCTTTTCTGTGGAGCATTTGGGCTGCGCGGCCACTGCGGGCTCCGCTTTGGCAATATAGGTAAACAGGCTTGTCCGGGCGAATTTCCTTCATGCGCATGCGCAACTGGGAAACCGGGATGTTCCTTGCCCCAAGGATGTGGCCGGCCTGGTATTCATTTGGTTCACGGACATCAATAAGCTGGGCCTTCCGATATCCTGCTTTGAACTCATCTTCCGTCAAGGTTTTTACGATACGACGCTGATAGAAATACATGAAGGCAGAGTAAGCGATGATTACTCCAAGTAGAATTAAAATGAAATAAAGTGTTTCCAATGTTTTTTCTCCTTTCGAACTAACTGCCACCTTATATTATATAAGTGATTGTGTACGAGAGCAAAGGGAATTAGTTGAAATATTATCTTTTTCGACAAAGCGGCTGGAATACGGCATGCTTTGAATTTGCCATTTAATTTGTTAGACTATGATAGACTTAAAAGCTATTAGGATAAGTGGGGTTGCATCATGAAAGAAGTTTGGAGATATATTGATTCGGGCGATGGTTCGCCATCCTTCAACATGGCGCTTGACGAAGCGCTGCTTGATTGGCACAGCGAAGGGAAAATCCCGCCTGTTATCCGGTTTTACGGCTGGAATCCAGCTACTCTTTCTATCGGTTATTTTCAGAAGATCGAGAAAGAAATCAACATGGAGGCCGTGAAACAGCATGGCCTTGGTTTTGTGCGCCGCCCGACTGGCGGACGCGGGGTCCTTCATGAACATGAACTTACATACAGTGTCATTGTCTCTGAAGATCATCCCGATATGCCCAAGACTGTCACAGAGGCGTACAGGGTGATTTCGGAAGGGATTTTAAAAGGGTTTCAAAGGCTGGGCCTGGATGCGTATTTTGCGGTCCCTAAAAGTGATGATGAGAAAAGTGCCCTCAAAAATCCGCGGTCGGCTGTTTGTTTTGATGCACCAAGCTGGTATGAACTAGTGGTGGAAGGCAGAAAAGTGGCCGGAAGTGCACAGACCCGTCAAAAGGGTGTCATCCTCCAGCACGGTGCCATATTGCTCGATTTGGATGAAGACAAGCTGTTCAGTCTATTTAAATACCCAAACGAACGGGTTAAAGAGCGGATGCAGAATGCTTTTAAAACCAAGGCGGTTGCAATCAATGAAATCAGCTCGCGGAGAATCCGCATTGATGAAGCCAAGCAGGCCTTCAGGGAGGGCTTTAAGGAAGCTTTGGATATCGGACTGGAACCCTATACCCTTAGTTCTGATGAAATGGACTATGTCCAACAGCTGGCAAAGAAAAAATACGAATCTGAAGAGTGGACCTTCAAAAGATAAAGAGGGCGGCCAAGGACCGCTTTTTCTTTTTGCTCCTTTTCTGAAAAGGTCTTTTCCGGCAGTGGGAAAATGCAAGCTGTGAAATTTGTTGAAATTTATCGTTTTATGGCATATAACTGGCTTTCTCTCTTATTCTCTCTTTTTTCTTATGGATTTCTGGTTTGACAAATTTAAATGGAGTTGACCTAAAATCAATATGTTGTGTTGTCGAAAATTAAAAATACACTATATATTGATTTATGGTGTTTTGATATGATAACGTAAGGGTAATTCGAAAGTACATCCAGAATGAGCAGAGATTTCCTCTAAACCTTTTAAACTGGACGGTATTTCTGAATTTTACTAGAAGGAGATGTGATTATGTCTGTTGAGCTAGGCCGAAAAATGAATATTAATATTGAGAACCTGAACAAGGATATTAGCCTGTTTCCTCAGGTCCATCCCATTACACCTGACATGAAGACCACCCACAAAGGGGTATCCCGTCTTGTCATGCTGGATCGGTATACATTCAAGGATACGGAGAAAGTAACCTTGTCAGAGGGCGATTTTGTTGTTCTTACCATCAAAGAGGATCCAAAGTTTCCGGCACGCGGACTCGGATTTATACTAGATATAGATTGGGAATCAAAATATGCAACCGTCCAGGTTGATGAGGAATTCCGTGGTGTATTGGATGAGCCGGAGGAAGCAAGGACTGGCATCATCAGAAAGTCTCTCGATGTAATTGAGAAGCCGCTTGAAGTTTTTTATGAACAGATTGCAAAACGCAATGCAACGGGCCTTGCTTCTGTTGAAAAAACGGAGGAGAAGCGGAAAGAGTGGTTCGAAAAGTTTTATCAGGAACTGTCGAATCTCAACTTCATTCCGGCAGGCCGGGTGCTGTACGGAGCAGGCGCTGATACGGACGTTACATACTTTAATTGCTATGTAATGCCGTTTGTCCAGGATTCCCGCGAAGGAATCTCCGAGCACAGAAAGCAGGTAATGGAGATCATGAGCCGCGGCGGCGGTGTAGGCACCAACGGTTCAACTCTCCGTCCGCGCAACACGCTTGCTAAAGGTGTAAACGGCAAATCCTCAGGATCGGTATCCTGGCTGGATGATATTGCAAAACTGACGCATTTGGTTGAGCAGGGTGGATCAAGACGTGGTAAAACAGCATAAAGTGCCTCGTCTATAAAAAAACCTCGTGAATTGCTGGGAACTCTTTAATGGCTTGCTGGCTACAACGGAACTGGAAACGGTAAACGTGAAGGCTTAAAAACAAGTGAGTGGATAAAGACAACCAGCAGCCAAGCTCCTTAAAAGGAGAAGGTTCAACGACCATCGAAAACACGCTACATAAGCGGAAGTGAGTAGAGTAGGAATCAAGCGATTCCGAAGTGCGAGGACATTCCAAGTGGATGTAAGATATGGTCTGAACTCTGGGGTGACCTAGAGAGTTGATGTAGCGACTCAACGCAACAAATTGGCACAAATGATCATGCTGGCCGACTGGCATCCTGACATCATTGAATTCATCATTTCGAAAATGCAAAACCCCCGCATCCTCCGTTTCCTTATTGAAAACACCGAGGATGAAACGATTAAAAAGCATGCGAAGGAAAAATTGAAGTTCACTCCGCTGACCTTGCAGGAAGAAGCGATGTACCAGGGAATCGTGAACTATAAAAATATTCCGGGATACGGCGGCTTCAGCGCGGAAATCATCCAGGCGGCTGAAGAAAAGCTTCAGACAGGCGGAAACTATACTGTTCACAATCCGGAATTCCTGACAGGGGCAAACATATCTGTCACATTGACAAAAGAATTCATGGAAGCAGTCGAGAATGACGGCGATTTTGCATTACGCTTCCCTGATGTAGAGTCTTATGATCCAGAAACGATGGAGACCTACAACGAAGAATGGCATAAAGTCGGCGATGTCCGCGAATGGGAAAAGCTTGGCTATAAAGTGCGCACGTATAAAAAGATCAAGGCGAAAGAACTCTGGAACCTGATCAACATTTGTGCCACCTACTCCGCTGAGCCAGGCATCTTCTTCATCGACAATGCAAATGACGAGACAAACGCCCAAGCTTATGGGCAAAAGGTTGTTGCGACGAACCCGTGTGGGGAACAACCCCTCGCACCATACAGTGTTTGTAACCTTGCAGCTGTCAACCTTGCCGAAATGGCTGATAAAGAAACAAAGACAGTTAACTTTGAAAAATTAAAGCGCACAGTAGAAGTGGGCGTAAGAATGCAGGACAACGTCATTGATGCAACGCCTTACTTCCTTGAAGAAAACAAAAAGCAGGCACTTGGCGAACGCCGTGTCGGGCTTGGAGTAATGGGCCTTCACGATCTGCTGATCTACTGCGAAACAGAATACGGTTCAGAGAAAGGCAATGAGCTGGTTGATAAAGTATTCGAAACAATTGCTACCACTGCATACCGCGCATCAGTAGAACTTGCTAAAGAAAAGGGCAGCTTCCCATTCCTGGATGGTGAAACTGCAGAAGAAACGAATTCTTTAAGGAATGCGTTCATCAACACAGGCTTTATGAAAAAAATGCCTGAAGATGTACGCGAAGCCATCCTTGAAAATGGCATTCGCAATTCGCACCTGCTGACTGTGGCTCCGACGGGATCCACTGGTACAATGGTTGGCGTCTCTACAGGACTTGAACCATATTTCTCTTTCTCTTACTTCAGAAGCGGCCGTCTTGGCAAATTCATCGAAGTAAAAGCGGATATCGTTGAGGAATACTTGCAGCAAAACCCGGAAGCAGATCCAGATAACCTGCCAAACTGGTTTGTAACAGCAATGGAGCTTGCGCCAGAAGCGCATGCAGATGTACAATGCGTCATCCAGCGCTGGATTGACAGCTCCATCAGCAAGACCGTTAACGCGCCGAAGGGATACAGCGTTGAACAGGTGGAAGCCGTGTACGAGCGTCTTTATAAAGGCGGTGCAAAAGGCGGCACCGTTTATGTTGACGGCTCCCGTGATACACAGGTACTGACCCTAAAGGCGGAAGAAAACAGCTTTGAAGAAGAAGATAAAACAGCAAAGAAAGAAAAAGCAAAACAGCATGTCGTATTAGTGGACACCATCCATGAACTGCGTTCGACGAACGTGACCATCGGTTCAGAGGTTGGCAACACCTGCCCGGTTTGCCGTAAAGGCGAAGTCAAGGAAATTGGCGGCTGCAATACATGTACAAACTGTAACGCACAGCTTAAGTGCGGACTGTAAATAAAGCGAATGGAGCAGGACTATTAGAGTCCTGCTTCTTTTTTATTCACTGGAAAAATTTCGATAACCTCTTTTCCACCTTCAGGCTCATACTAACAAATAAGAAATCTGGAAGAAATGAGGTTGAAGGATGAAACCATTTACCCCCCAGCTCGTCTATATTGAACCGCAAGCTTTGGAATATCCCCTCGGCCGTGAGCTAAAGGAAAAGTTTGAAGGCATGGGCCTAGAAATCAGGGAAACCACTTCCCATAACCAGGTCAGGAACATTCCCGGAGACAATGAACTTCAGCAATACCGCAATGCAAAGTCGACTCTTGTCGTTGGAGTGAGGAGAACACTTAAATTTGATACGTCCAAGCCCTCCGCCGAGTACGCCATCCCTTTGGCAACAGGCTGCATGGGTCATTGCCATTACTGCTACCTGCAGACCACACTCGGAAGCAAACCCTATATCCGCACCTATGTCAATCTGGAGGAAATCTTTGAACAAAGCGAAAAGTATATTGAGGAAAGGAAACCGGAAATCACCCGGTTTGAAGCAGCCTGTACTTCCGATATCGTCGGCATTGACCACCTGACACATGCATTGAAAAAGACGATCGAATTCATTGGACAGACCGAATATGGAAGGCTGAGGTTTGTTACGAAATACCACCATGTTGACCATCTGCTTGATGCAAAACATAATGGGAAGACGCGTTTCCGCTTCAGTGTCAATTCGCGGTTTGTAATAAAAAATTTTGAACCTGGCACTTCGTCTTTTGATGAACGGCTTGAAGCAGCCCGGAAAGTGGCTGGCGCAGGCTATCCTTTAGGATTCATTGTCGCACCGATCTACCGCCATGAAGGATGGGAAGAAGGCTATCGTGAATTGTTCGAGCGCCTGCACCACTCGCTTGAGGGGATACAGCTGGGAGACTTGACCTTTGAACTGATCCAGCACCGCTTTACAAAACCAGCCAAAAAAGTCATCATGAAGCGCTATCCGAAGACAAAGCTTGAAATGAATGAAGAAGAACGCAAATATAAATGGGGGCGTTACGGCATTGGCAAATATGTCTATCAGCCCGAACAGGCCAATGAACTTGAAACCACGATCCGGGAGTACATCAAATCTTACTTCCCGGAGGCTGAAGTCCAATATTTTACTTGATTCCATAAATTTTCGCCTTGTACGCCGTACTATTTTACAGCGAATCCGCTTAAAGATGTAACAAGCAAGTTACTGACAGGGGTGGACTTGTATGTATATAGACGGCGTGTTTTCAGGCGGAGGGATCAAGGGATTCGCCCTTATTGGAGCTTATGCAGCTGTTGAAGAAAAAGGGTTTGCCTTCAAAAGGGTAGCCGGCACGAGTGCCGGCTCAATCGTTGCTGCCCTCATCACTGCGGGGTATACAAGCGGAGAAATAACCCGGCTTGTCGATGAAATGGACTTAAAAACTTTCATGGACTCACGGAACAATCTTATTCCTTCTGCTTTGGCAAAATGGCTGTTCATTTATTGGCGGCTCGGCCTGTATAAAGGAAAAGAGCTTGAAAAGTGGCTCACTGAAAAGCTTGCTGACAAAGGTTTAAGAACTTTTGGCGATCTCCCGCCAGATGCTTTGAGGATAGTCGCTTCAGACCTCACCAATGGAAGGCTGTTCATTCTTCCTGATGACTTGCCAAAATACGGAATAGACCCCCGTTCCTTTCCGATTGCCAAAGCTGTCAGGATGAGCTGCAGCCTTCCATATTTTTTTGAGCCAGTCAAATTGAAGGAATATGGGGGCGGGACCAGTGTTATTGTCGATGGTGGGGTCCTCAGCAATTTTCCAATGTGGCTGTTTGATAAGGAAAATGTAAAAAAAACCCGTCCGGTCCTGGGCATCAAACTAAGCCATAATCTTGCCGAACATCCCCGCCATGAAATCAAAAACGCCATCAGGATGTTCGAAGCTCTATTCGAAACCATGAAAGACGCTCATGATTCCAGGTACATTTCACGGAAGCATGAAAAAAATATCATATTTATTCCGACTGAGGGAGTATTGGCTACGGAGTTTCAACTGACCTCCGGCAAAAAACAGGATCTTATCCAGCTCGGGTATAAATGCGCCATGGATTTTTTCAGAAAGTGGGGCTATTAGCAAAAAAAATCGGGCTCAAAAGGAGGCCCGATTTTTCTTTTTCCCTTTCCTTCCTTCAATCACAGTCAGGTGGGATGCATCTTTCTTCTTTTTTCTTGCCGCGGACAGCGACCCGATTGGCGTGCGTTTGCCAGATGTATGGCTTTCTTTATGCTGGAATCGTTTTTTTGATTGTTTTGCTGCTTTATTGAATGCTCGCTGCTCATGTTTTTGAGGGCCAGCTTTGGAAAAACGATTAATGAGGAAAAAGATTACGGCAACAATCAACACCATTATGGCGATTGAACGGAAAAAACCGGCCGGATTATTAACCAGCTGCGAAATAATACCTATTATTGCAAGAGAGATTAATCCTGCAACAATATAAAATGACGTCCGATTTTTCAAAAAAGCCACCTCCCTATGAGCATCATGAGCAATTTTTTTTGTTTTTAAACCAGGAATGAAATTATTTATACAATTTCTCCAAGAGCAGAGGTTTTTCCTTCCCGGTTTCCAATAAAACCAAAGCCCCATAATTCTATACTTACCTATATCTTACTAAAAAAAACATCAAACCTCTAGGTTATCGCTTTGTTTCCCCGAAAAATAAGTGTGAACCAGCAAATGGATTTTATGCAATAGATTGAAGGGCGATGGACATAATAATAAAAGGAGGTGCTGCATGATGGGAGAAGAAAATGAAAAAAGGCTGGAACAAAACCAGCATGAAAAACCCATGTCTTTTATCAGCATGGTGATAATTACGGGACTGGTAGGCGGCATATTATGGAGTTCGCTCGCTTTGCTGGCATATGTTTTTAATTTTACCGAAATAAGGCCGAATGTAATTTTGGAGCCATGGGCACTCGGAGATTGGAAAAAGGGTTGGATTGGCACGGTCTTTTCGATTCTGTCCATCGGTCTCATATCAATTGGTGCTGCTATTGTATATTATGCACTTTTAAGGAAATTTGATAGTCTCTGGGTGGGGGCACTTTATGGAGGAGCACTATTCCTGCTCGTTTTTTATGTATTGAATCCTATTTTTCCAGGAATAAAGCCATTTTTGGAACTTTCCAGGAACACCTTGATCACTTCAGCGTGCTTTTATGTTCTGTTTGGGGTATTCGTCGGGTATTCCATCTCCTTTGAAGAAGCAGAGCGCAACGGGAAAAGGGATCAGAGAGAAGAAGCGCCAGCCTGATGGGTCTTACCTGTCCTCTTTGTTCTTCTAAGTAGTACGCAAGATTTCAGTTATGTTAGAATGTTCTTATTGAACATTCTTTTTTTCACGAGTTAGGAGAGGGTCCATATGGAAAAAATCCAAAAATTGCAGGAGCGGCTGGAAAGCCTTAGTCTTGATGCCATGCTCATTACAAGCAGCTACAACCGAAGGTATATGACCGGCTTTACTGGATCAGCCGGCGCAGTCTTGATTTCTGCAGGAAAAGCACAATTTATTACAGATTTCCGCTATACGGAGCAGGCTGCGGCGCAATGCAAGGGATATGAAATCATCCAGCACAAGGGGACGATTGCCAATGAAGTGGCTTCGCAGGTTAAAAAACTGGGTATAAGCAAACTGGGCTTTGAGGAAGACCATGTTACATTTTCAGCCTTCAAGGTGTTTGAGAAGGAAATCGGCGCCGAACTTGTCCCTGTTTCTGGAGAAATTGAAAAGTTACGCTTGATTAAGACAAAGGCAGAGATTAAGATATTAAAGGAAGCAGCAGATATTGCCGATGCTGCATTTAAACATATCCTTGATTACATTCGCCCCGGCTTGACAGAGCTTCAGGTGTCCAACGAATTGGAATTCCATATGAGGTCTCTGGGAGCAGCTTCCTCTTCATTTGATATCATTGTCGCTTCCGGACATCGTTCGGCCCTTCCGCATGGCGTTGCCAGTGACAAGGTGATCGAATCCGGCGATTTTGTGACCCTCGATTTTGGAGCGTACTATAAAGGATACGTTTCGGACATTACCAGAACAGTAGCAGTAGGACAGCCATCCGATAAACTAAAGGAAATTTATCAGATTGTACTGGATGCCCAATTGCGCGGTGTTGCTGGAATCAAGCCGGGATTGACCGGGAAGCAGGCAGACGCTTTAACAAGGGATTATATCACTGAACATGGATATGGAGAATATTTCGGACATTCGACAGGCCATGGCATCGGCCTTGAGGTTCATGAAGGCCCCGGACTTTCGTTCAAATCCGATGTGGTACTTGAAACCGGGATGGTTGTCACCGTTGAACCGGGAATTTACATACCTGGCCTTGGCGGAGTCAGGATCGAGGATGATATTGTCATTACTGAAGACCAGAATGAGCGGCTTACACATTCAACTAAAGAGCTGATTATTCTTTAAGAAAAGCTAGGAGGACTAACATGATTTCAGTTAACGATTTTAAAACAGGCTTGACGATTGAAGTGGATAATGGCATTTGGCGTGTCATGGATTTTCAGCATGTGAAACCAGGAAAAGGCGCCGCTTTTGTCCGATCCAAACTTCGCAACCTGCGCACTGGCGCTGTCCAGGAAAAAACGTTCCGCGCAGGCGAGAAGGTTGGGAAAGCACAGATTGACAACCGCAAAATGCAATATCTGTATGCAAACGGAGATCAGCATGTCTTCATGGACAATGAATCCTACGAGCAAATTGAACTGCCGGCAGCATCCATTGAGTACGAGTTGAAATTCCTTAAGGAAAATATGGAAGTATCCATTATGATGTATCAAGGTGAAACTCTCGGAGTGGAGCTTCCGAATACAGTTGAACTTGAAGTGACTGAAACTGAGCCAGGAATTAAAGGTGATACTGCTTCAGGCGGATCCAAGCCTGCAACTCTTGAAACAGGCCTTACTGTTCAAGTCCCATTCTTTATTAACCAGGGAGATCGCCTGATTATCAATACTACTGAAAGCTCTTATGTTTCCCGCGCATAATGCAAAACCTGCTTGCCCTTGCAAGCAGGTTTTTTTATTCACCAATTAGTAATATTTTTTCACTATTTATATAGTTGCTTTCTGATAAAATAACCCTGAAATCATCTTAACTTAAGTGGGTGACATTATTGAAAAGATTGAGTGCTTTAATTGTAACCGGGTTACTGACCATAGGGCTTGCTTCTGGATGCAGTTCAGGGGCTGAAACCCAGGAGCTTGTTCTTGAAACCAAACATGCCGCTATGCCGGATTATGTTCTGAACTCGTCCCCGATTGTCCAGGAGACTTATTTAATGGCAGCTAATTATCCCGAGGTCCTTGCTTCTGTTCCTTGTTACTGTAATTGTAATGCAAGCGCCGGCCATATGAATAATCTTGATTGCTTTGTTAAGGACATGGGGCCGGATCATGCTGTGAACGAATGGGATCCCCATGGCATAGCCTGAGACATTTGTGTAGATATCGCCCGGGAGGCGGTAGAAATGGAACAGGATGGAAAAGACATTAAGGAAATTTACCGGTTAATCACGAAAAAGTACGAGAAGTATGGAAATCCGACACCAACATCCGCTCCACAATAGGAGGGAAAAATGCGGAAAATAATATTTTGGCTGTCTGCAGCAGGGATTATTTTGGCAGTTGCAGTAACAGCTTTTATTTCTCAAATGCCTAGCAAGGAAGAAAAGGTTTATATCCAGCAGGGCGAAAAGCTGTATAACCAGCTTTGCCTTGCCTGCCATGGCGAAAATGGCAAGGGCGAGGGTACGCTGGCCGGTACCGCTCTCAATAATCAGAATTACCTCAGCATCTATACCAATGAAGATCTTTCAAAGCATATTGAAGATGGCAGGCCGGAGGCGATGATGCCGGAGTATGGATCGATCCTGGAAAAGGAGCAAATTGGCCAGCTGGTTTCCTACATTAGGAGCTGGCAAACAAAGCCTGTGGAAATGGAGGCTCTGACAGCATTCGATGGCGATCCGTTAAACGGGGGAAAACTCTTTAACCTATATTGTGCCAATTGTCATGGCTTGACAGGCAGCGGGTTGAAAGGAACAGCTACAGCTATCACCCATCCCAACCGATTGGAGCAGACAACAGATGAACAAATGTGGCTGTCAGCGGCCTATGGCCGGGAAAATACGCGGATGGGCCCGTCCCTCAAGGGACTGGAGGGTGTAAGGCAGCTGGAAGAGCAGCAAATCACCGATATTATCAGCTATATTCGCCAGGACTTAGTAAAAAATTATGACCCTCGGGAATCACAGCTTCATCCCTCTGAAAATGCAGAATCAAACACACCAGATGAAAAAGAGCCTTCCACAAATCAATGATGGAAGGCTATTTCTTATTTTTGGGAATGACGGCTCAATGAGGCCGCTCCACTTCTCCCGTCCACTCGTTCATCCCGCCGCTCATGTCGTAAATACACTATTAAGAACATGATTATAGTGTTAAAACTCATCCGAAGGAATTGGTGAATACTTTTTGTGGATTTTTTGACAGAATCCTAAAGTTTTTTGCGGGGTAACAAAATGTTCAAATCTCCCTGAGCGTTTTCCCCCAAAGCCTACTATAGTTAAAATTAGCAAGACATTAAATGTGATAGAAACGACCCGAAATAAAGGAGGATCTGCATGTTAAAAAAATGGCTGTCGATCATCATGGCCTTTTTCATTTCCGCATCTTTTGTTCTAAACAGCGCACAGGCACAAGAACGCTTTGTAGCCGAGAATTTTCCTTATAAGGAAATGACCATTCAGGTTATGCCGGAATTCGATTACCCCGAGAATTGGAAGGGAGACAAACCAAGCCTGCTTAGTGCCTTTTACGGAACAATAACAAATGAGAGCGGGCAGGATTTTAAAGGTGAACTGGAATTCCCGGTCCCTGCAGAAGATGGGAATTTCAGCGTGTATCTTGTTGCCGAGTTCCCTGCAGAGGATAAGCCGGAAATCCAGCGTCCGCACAAGGTGGATAAAGAAAAGGGGGTGCTGACATGGCAGCCTGCCGAGGGCATAAAAAAGGGGCAAAGCTATCAGTTTGTCATTGAATATTATTCAAGTCCGTTCATGGTGTCCGGAGCAGAGAAAGAGTTTGAATTCAGCTACAATCCTCCCGCAGGAATTGACCAGTTGAACATCATCGTTTTCACCCCCGTCAAGGCGGAAGCTTTCAAGCTTAATCAGCAGGCGGATAATATATCCAAGAGTGATTATGGCCAAGAACTCCATTATTTCCAGTATTCGAATGTCAAGAAGGACAAGCCTGTTTCCTATACGGCATCCTACATAAAAGATGGCCACGAATCAACGCTTTCCCTGATCAGCAAGCAAAACCCTCCAAATGATGAAAACCATAACGGATCGAGTGAAGGGGAGCCGGAGCTTCGAAACAGTTCAGGGACGCCTGGAACCTCTCCAATCATCGGAACGGCCGGGGCTATAATTATCGGAATATCCGTCATCATTGCCGGGGCCTTCATCTATTACGGCCTTATGGGCAAGGCACCGAACACTAATGCGCAAAATAACCGCAGCAAAACTCCTGCCAGAAAAGCAAGTTATGTTGCTCCTAAAGCCAGGGACATTGCCGAAGAGAAGAAACAACTGCGGAACAAGCTTTTGACAGGAAAAATAGATGAAAAAACATATGAAGAAAAAATGAGAAAACTAATTTAAAGGAGTGAGAGGAATGAAAAAGAACACTCTTGTCATGATTGGAGGATTTGCAATCGCCGGGGCCATTCTATTATTGCTTCTTGCGGCAACCCCGGCATCCAGCGGAGTGGAACTGAAATTGAAGGAGCTAGTTGAGAATGGCGAGAAGTACAGAGAGAACTATATTACAGTTGAAGGCTTGCTTATCGAGGAGTCGATCAAATGGAACGCGGATGAAATTCTTCTGGAATTTGAAGTTCAGGACGAGGAAGGAAACAGGTTGAGGGTATCCCACCAAGGAGTAAGGCCGGACAATTTCTCTGAGGGTGTCATTGCGATTCTTCAAGGCTTCATTCAAGAAGATGGGACGTTTGAGGCTGAAACGGTAAAAACAAGATGTCCTTCGAAATATGAAGGCGAAGATATGGAAAATTATGACCCTGAATTCCATAAAGACAAACTAGACAAGTCCCCGGAAGAGGGAACTGATTAGACTAGAAGAAGGTGGACAATATGTATTTACTGGGTAACGCAGCAATCTATTTGGGGCTGGCCATGGCTGTTTATTCCCTGGTCATTCTTATGGCAGGCATTAAAACCAAGCAGCAGCGGCTTGTCAACAGCGGAAAAGGCGGGGTGCTGGCTGTCTTTATTTGTACAGCAGTGGCAGCGGCTGTATTGCTCTATCTTTTGGGAACCTCCCAATTTGTCTATGAATATGTCAATAATTACACGAGCAGCGAACTGCCAATGGGGTATAAGCTGGCTGCTTTATGGGCGGGTAATTCAGGCTCCCTGTTATTATGGACATTCTTTTTAACCATGTATACCGCCATGATTGCCTACTCCAGAAAAATGAAAGGCAATCCCATGGTTCCCTATATTTCTGCCATCTTGCTTGTCAATACGATTTTCTTTTACATTGTGCTTGGCTTTGTAGCCCAGCCTTTCACCATGCTTGATTATGTGCCTGCTGAAGGAAGGGGCCTGAATCCGATGCTTCAGAACCCGGGCATGATTGTTCATCCTGTCACGCTTTACCTTGGGTATGTTGGTTTGGCTGTGCCGTTTGCTTTTGCCATGGCTGCCTTGATCCTGAAAAATATGGACGACTTCTGGATTAAGATGACCAGACGGTGGACCATCATCGCGTGGCTTTTCCTGACGCTTGGCAATATCCTGGGCGGACAATGGGCTTATGTAGAGCTGGGCTGGGGAGGATACTGGGCATGGGACCCGGTTGAAAATGCATCCTTTATGCCATGGCTGACCGCAACTGCCTTCCTTCATTCCGTCATGATCCAGGAACGAAAAAATATGCTGAAGGTTTGGAACATCTCGTTAATCATCCTGTCGTACGCTTTGACCTTATTCGGAACCTTCCTTGTGCGGAGCGGAGTACTCACCTCTGTACATGCTTTCGCTGATTCAAACCTTGGTATGTACTTCCTGATATTCATGGGCATTGCTGTTGTTGGAGCCCTTTATGTATTAATGAGCCGATACCATCTTTTAAAAAGAAGTGCAGGGGAATTCACATCATTTGTCTCAAAAGAGAGCAGCTTCTTAATCAATAACCTGCTTCTTGTCGGTTCAGCCTTTGCTGTCTTTTGGGGCACAATCTTCCCGCTTGTATCCGAGGCCGTCCGCGGCACGAAGGTTACGGTCGGGATCCCTTTCTTCAACACCGTACAGGCACCGATCCTCCTTGGAATGATGTTTGTAATGGCCGTGTGCCCGCTGCTTGCTTGGCAGCGCTCATCGGCAAAGAATTTGAAAAAGAACTTCCTGCTGCCTTCCATCCTGAGTCTTGCCGGCATGACGTTGATGGTTACGCTGGGAATTCAAAAAGCATGGGCGGTAATCGGGTATGGAGTCATCATTTTCCTGTTCATCACGCATTATTTCGAGTTTTACAGAGGAGTAAAAGCCAGGAGAAAGATGACAAAGGAAAGGATCCCTACTGCGCTCTATAAGCTGATGACAAAAAACAGGCGGCGCTATGGCGGCTATATTGTCCATATTGGGATTGCGTTTATCGCCATGGGCATTATTGGCTCACAAAATTACGATGTTGAAACAATGAAGACGTTAAAGCCTGGAGAGTCTGTTGACATCGAGGATTACCGAATCACATACGAACGCCTTGACCAGCGGTCGGAAGGGATAAACGATATTGTGTATGCGGATTTGACCGTTTTTAAGAATGGGGAAAGGCTGGGAGTCTTCCAGCCGGAAAAAATATTCTACGGCAACTGGGATCAGCCTTCTTCCGAAGTTGCTCTGCAAACTTCCATTGCAGAGGATTTGTACATGGTGTTAAGCACTTGGGAAGAGAATGGAACGGCTACTTTCATCATTAAGATAAACCCAATGATCAGCTGGCTCTGGATTGGCTCCGTCATGGTCGTAATCGGTTCTCTGTTTGCCATCTGGAATGGAAGGTACCAGAATATCACGCCAAAATACACTGGTGTAATGAAAGAGGTGGCATAAAGTGAAGAGGAAACTTGCATTCTGTTTCCTGCTCCTGCTGTTCGGACTGCAATCCTTCCTGCTGCAAACACATGCAACGGAGACCAATAATGAAAACGACTACAAGTCTCCGGAGTTCAAGGCCGTTGCTTCCCAGTTCATGTGCACCTGCGGCTGCGGTCAGGACCATTATGCCTGTGATATGGCTGGCTGTGCAAACACGGACGCTTTTAAGGCGGATTTGATCTCGATGATGAAAAAAGGAATGGATAAGGATGAGATACGTGAGTATTACGTCGGGATGCTGGGGGAGGAAATTCTTACGGCTCCGGAAAAGAAGGGTTTCAGCTTGACTGCCTGGGTGCTTCCATTTGCCGCCATTGGCGGTGCAGGAACAGGGATATTCCTTCTTCTCCGCAGATGGGTGAGCGGCAGGGGTAAAGAAAGCACCCCGGAGGAAGTCCTGGCGATAGAGGATGAAGTGGAGGAGGAAATTCTTTCTTCCATCATTGATGAAGAACGCAAAAAGTACCTTTAGGATGTGAACAAAAATGCCAGAGATTACAATTATCTCGATGGTTCTAACGGCAGCTCTTGTGCTTGTCTCGCTATTTCTGACGGCGTACCCCTATTTTACCTGGGATGCCTATGTAACCAAGCAATCCAACCCAATAAACGAGAACCACTCAAAGGAGGAATTGTTGACTACCTTAAACGAACTGGAATTTGATCATAAAATGGGGAAGCTGTCAGATACTGATTATTTTCATTTGAAAAAACAATATGAAATCCAGGTTGGCAAGATAATCAGAGCAAATGAGCAAAAAGCCTCCCATGAACATGATAACAGCCTGCTGGAGGAAGTGGAACGGGAAATAGAGGAAACCATTAGGAAACACAAACTGACCAAGCGAGACGGAATGAAATGAAAAGAATTGCCATTCTGTTTCTATCTCTCATGTTTATACCCTTGATACAGGCTGAAGCCATTGCAGAGCCGATTCGGGTTGATATGCATTATCTTGTTGTCGACCCTATGGAAGACGGAAACATCCTTGTTAAGCACATGGTCACCTATTCCAATATTGGCAGTGAGGTATACAAAGGTGCAGGAGAAGAAGGTGTTTTGACAATTCCGCTTCCTCCGGGAGCCATAAACCTGCAGGTACAGGAAGATGGTCCAGGGGTAATCAAGAGCAATAACTCTTTTTCTACTTCCAAGCCGATCCAGCCAAACGAATCACAAGTCCTTTCCTACAGCTATGAAATTCCAGCGGGCGTCCCTGTGGTGCTGCAGCCGGACTATTCCCTCGAAGCCATGCAGATTCTTATTGCGGAAGGCGATGGCAGTTTAAAGTTTGCACATGCAGGCATAGGCGCCCCACAGACGATGCAAATAGACGGCACTTCCTACTGGCTCTACAATGTGGCTAATAATGAGGCGGGCAAGGAAATCAAGTTTTCATATTCGAAAGATGATGTTCAGCCTGCTGCTGCTTCAACAGAGGCTCCCCAGAATGCCCACCCTTCGAAGGAGTCTGGGCAAACCGGCAGCACTGTCACGAAAACATCTCCCGAGTTCCATAACCCGGGGCATATCAGAATGTGGGATCAGTCCCCATTGAAAAGGTTTGACCCCCATATCCTTATGATTGTCTTCGGAGTCATTGCTATTGCAGGAATGGGCTATTATTCGTATTTTAGGTGGAAGAGGCAGCTTGAAGGAAAAAAACTTGGTGAAGACCGTTATGAATCCGAGTTCCGGCAGCTTCTGGCCAGACAGAATGCGATTATGGACAGGATTGCGGAGCTTGGGGAAAACCATTCCCACGGGAAAATAGGCGCCGGGGAATACCAGGCGAAACTTGCGGCCTACAAGGATCACTTAATTACTGTGAAGCAAAATCTCCGTCAATTTGTGGAGTAGGGAGGCAGACGATGAAGAATAAATTAGCCAGAATACTGGTTCTGCTCATGATTATCAGTGCCTTTGCCTATTTTGCAATAAACCTTGATAAAGGAAATAGCGCTTCCGGGCTTGGCAAAAAAGCGCCCGACTTCCAGCTTGAGGATATGGAAGGGGAGAGGAGAAGCCTATCCGAGTTCAAAGGGAAGGTCGTAGTGCTCAATTTTTTCGCCACCTGGTGCGGCCCTTGCGTGGATGAGGCTCCTGAACTGGAGAAGTTCGAACAGGAATACGGGCAAGAGATCCAGCTTCTAATCATCGATTTGGGCGAGACAAGGGACCGGGTAAAGAAATTTACTGATACGCACCAAACCACCTCTACCTATCTATTTGATTACAAGATGGATGTCAAAGACCAGTTTGCGGTAACTGGCCAGCCGGAAACCTTCGTAATCGACAAAGATGGTGTGATTCGGGAACATTATAAAGGACCCATAACGAAAGAGGGGTTATTTGATTTGGTAAAAGAATATTGATGAGGAAAGGCCCGGGGTTCATGTTCCGGGCCTTGTTTGTTTTTTGTAGGAATATCTTACGGTAACGGCAGCGGAGATTTTGATGCTTCCCGGTTCAACAGGGACGGACCCGGTGGAGGCATCCATTGCCATAAGTGGTGGAAGGTCGGAGACATGCTCTTCCACCACTTCGTCTGGCACTTGATGGATTTGGACTCCAATGGAATTTGCAATAGCCGATGCTTTGCTGAAGGCATCATTCATTGCCAGGGTTAATGCTCTAAGGGTAAGCTGCTGGGAAATGGAGGATGAAAAGGTGATGCCCGCAAGTTCGTTGGCGCCGCTGTTCAAGGCATATTCCACTACCGTTCCGGCTCTTTCAGGCCCAGGCACATTCACGGTGAGCATATGTGTGACCCGATAGCCCTTGAATTCCTGCTTGCCATCTTCAAATTGATAGTAAGGTTCAATCCTGTAGTCCGTTGTCTGGATTTGCTCCCTGCTGAGTCCCAGCTGGATCAGTGCGGTTAATACGGCATTGATCCTGCTGGCATTTTCCGACTGTGCTTTTTGCAGGTTTTCATCCTCAGTAACGGCACCAATTACAATGCTTGCCGTATCTGGTCTGGCAGTTACAATACCTTTTCCCCGAACCAAAATAGTTGCACGTTTATTTACACCCGCCACTTTCTCCTGCCCTGAATGCATCCTAACCACTCCGTTACAGTTGTTTCTAGCATATATATGGATTGTGCCTGAATCCATTCCTGTCTTTTATTCTCTGCCAGCAGCTCCGGGGGATATATCGGTATTATTTCCGCTGTTATATTCAGGATCGGACTTCCGGGGTGTTTGATTGTTGCGTGCTCCTCCAATATACCGGTTTTTAAGGTCCCTCTGCTTTTTCTGAAAAGTCTTATGATTATTAACCATGGACAACTCTCCTTTCTCCTTTATTATTTTCCGTTTCCTCCTTTATATGTGCTCTTTAACCCTGTGCCGACAACTGAATTTGTCTCATTCAACACTTGGCGCGAAGTCATAATGTGTCCAAGCGTGCATACATTTTAAGTAATGGGAGGGATTAGTCAGGAGGAATAGATATGCAGGAGATTATGTCTTTTTTGCCAAAACGTATTTGTGACGTCCTCAGTGAGGTTCCCTTTGTTGAGCAGGGACCGGAAGAGATCCGTGTTAGGATCCAAAGGCCGCTGGAATTGACGGTTCGCGGAAAGCCTGTCTTTTTGCCTTATATCGTGACCCCGGAAGATGGAATTCAGCTATTGAATAAGCTCGGGAATTTTTCCATGTACACCCTTGAAGAGGAATTGAAGCGCGGATATATCACTATTGCAGGCGGACACCGGGTCGGCTTAGCCGGAAAAGTAATATTGGAAGAAGGCAGAGTGAAAGCGATTAGAGATGTTTCGTCCTTTAATATACGGATAGCCCGGGAGAAAATTGGCATTGCTGAACAAATTGCCCCGCAAATTTTTGACCAGGGATGGCTTCACACAATGATTATCGGTCCTCCCCAAACTGGAAAGACGACTTTATTAAGGGATATCGCCAGGCTGATTTCCACTGGCTGCCCAAAGCTTCCTGTTCCATCCATGAAAGTGGGAATCGTGGATGAGCGATCCGAGATTGCCGGCTGTGTGCATGGTATCCCACAGCTAACTTTTGGACCTAGAGTCGATATCCTTGATTCCTGCCCCAAAGCGGAAGGAATGATGATGATGATCCGTTCCATGAGTCCTGATGTGCTAATAGTGGATGAAATAGGGAGAGAGGAAGATGCGGCTGCCATCATGGAGGCTGTCAATGCTGGAATAAAGCTCGTTATGACCACACATGGAAATAAACTTGAGGACATCGACAGGCGACCAACCTTAAGGCCGATATTACAGCAGGGCATTTTCCAGCGTTTCATTGAACTAACAAGAACAACAGGACCAGGGACGGTCGCCTCAATCAAGGATGGAAATGGACAAGAGTTCGATCTTAAAGCGAAGGTGACCTAAAATGATCAAATTATTGGGTGCAGCATTGATCATTACGGCGACCACTTGGACGGGCATAGAGGCATCAAGGCATTTTAGTGAACGGCCCAGGCAGCTGAGGCAGCTGAAATCGGCACTCCAGGCGCTGGAAGCAGAAATCATGTTTGGCCATGCACCTCTCCATGAAGCTTCCAGAAAAATCGGAAACCAGCTTACAGAGCCTGTTTCCTCCATATTTGCCACCTTTGCCAACAAACTGGAAAGTGCCGAAACAACAGCTGGCGCAGCCTGGGAAGAGAGCCTGAAGCTCACCTGGAAGGACACTGCTCTAAGACGCGGGGAATTTGAAATACTCAAGCAATTTGGGGAAACCTTGGGACGCCATGATCGCTACTCCCAGCAAAAACAAATCATCTTGACAATGACACATCTGGAAAGGGAAGAAGCGGATGCATGCGATCGCCAGCTCAAATATGAAAAAATGGTCAAGAGTCTCGGGTTTTTATCCGGATTGTTACTAATCATCTTATTGATGTAGTTAATGGGAGGAAGACAAGATGGGGTTGGAAGTCGATATCATTTTTAAAATTGCGGGTGTCGGGATTGTTGTCGCATTTTTGCATACAATTTTAGACCAGGTGGGCAAGAAGGAATATGCCCAGTGGGTTACACTGTTTGGCTTTATCTATATTCTCTTTATGGTGGCATCAATCGTCGACGACCTCTTTGACAAAATAAAATCTGTTTTCCTATTCCAGTGACAAGGGAGGGTCCTGCGATTGAGATCTTGCAAATAACAGGAGCGGCGCTGGTGGCCACCTTCCTGGCTCTCATCTTAAAAGAACAAAAGCCGAATTTCGCCTTTTTGCTGATTGTATTTACCGGCTGCGCCATCTTCTTGTTCCTCGTTGACCAAATCTACCTGATCATCAACATGATTGAGAGGCTGGCTTCAGATGCAAAGGTGAACCTTATCTACGTGGAGACCATTTTAAAAATTATTGGCATCGCCTATATCGCGGAATTTGCGGCTCAGATTACGAAAGATGCCGGACAAGGGGCAATTGCATCCAAAATTGAGTTAGGAGGAAAGATCCTTATTCTTGCCATGGCCATCCCTATCCTAACTGTTATGATTGAGACTATTCTCCGGTTAATTCCCGGATGAACACGATCAGGGGTGAAAAAATGAAGTATGTACTGCAGGCTTTATTCGGAATCGCATTGCTGGTCTTGTTCTTGCCTGAACCCGGTGTACAAACTGCAGCTGGACAGGTGCCACCCGCCACGGCAGAGGCTATGGCGGATGAACAGCTTGATGCGCTCCAAATCGATGAACTTCAGCAGTTTTGGAGTGATATTCTCACCGAATATGGCGGATTCCTTCCGGAGAGCCAGAAAGGAAGCCTGGATGACTTTATAAAAGGCGAGAAAGAGTTCAGCCTGAAAGATTGGCTGACGGGCATTATCAAGTTCATGTTTCATGAGTTTATTGCAAATGGAAAGCTGCTTGGGTCGCTTGTGCTCCTTACCATCTTCAGCATCTTTTTGCAGACTTTGCAGAATTCCTTTGAAAAGAGTACGGTCAGCAAGGTTGCCTATGCGATCGTGTTCATGGTGCTGATTATCATTGCACTTAATAGTTTTCATGTTGTCATGGATTACACCAATAAGGCAATTGGAACGATGATTCAATTCATCCTTGCGTTAATCCCCCTGCTTCTTGCCCTTATTGCGGCTTCAGGCGGGGTGGTGTCTGCATCGTTTTTTCATCCGGTTATATTGTTTTTAATGAATACAAGCGGGATGTTCATCCAGTACGTAGTGCTTCCTCTCCTGCTGCTGTCTGCGATCCTTAGCATCGTCAGCATCCTGACAGAGCATTATAAGGTGACCCAGCTGGCGGGATTGCTCCGCAATTGGAGCATCGGCCTTCTCGGTCTGTTTTTGACGGTGTTTCTTGGAGTGATTTCCGTCCAGGGGGCTGCCACAGCTGTATCGGATGGAATTGCGATAAAGACGGCCAAGTTCATCACCGGCAATTTCATTCCGGTGATTGGCAGGGTCTTTACCGATGCAGCTGACACTGTTATCAGCGCATCCGTGCTGCTGAAGAATACGGTTGGACTTGCAGGTGTGGTCATCCTGCTGTTTATTGCGGCCTTTCCTGCAGTCAAAATCCTGCTTATTTCCTTTATTTATAAATTCGCCGCCGCTATCCTTCAGCCCTTGGGCGGAGGCCCGGTCATCGCCTGTCTGGATGTGATCAGCAAAGCGATTCTCTATGTTTTCGCAGCGCTGGCGATCGTTTCCCTGATGTTTTTCCTTAGCATCACAGTCATTGTGGCAGCGGGTAATCTGACAATGATGGTTCGATAGGAGGGTCGAGATGGAATTTCTTAAAGAGTGGATTACCAATATCATCCTGTTCATTCTGCTCGCAACGGTTATCGATATGCTCCTGCCGAACTCCAATTTGCAAAAATATGTGAAAGTGGTTATCGGTCTCCTTTTGATCTCCATCATTTTGTCACCTATCATGAAAATTTTCTCCAGCGATTTTGAAGCCTCTCTGTCCTCGCTCTCAAATTATCAAAATCCAGTCCAAACAAAAAAGATGGAAAATTTAATAGAATCAAAGAAAAAAGAAATACAAGCCTCCCATCATGCATATATTTTAGAACAAACAGCTGTCCAACTGAAACTGGACGCAGAGGAGGAGTTGATGGCAAGGCACGGCATGAAAATTGCAGGAATCGAGGTAACAGCTGATGAAGCAGAAGAGAATCTGTCCCCTCAAAATCTCCAGTCAATCATGGTGGAGGTTGTCAGCGGTGGGGATGAGGATACGGCAGTGGCCGTGGTAAAAGAAGTAGAAATTGATACAGCCCAACCCCTTCAAGCAGACCAGAACACTAGATTAAATGAAGAGATTTCCTCTCTTCTGGCAGAAAAATGGAATGTTCCGCAATCATCTATACAAATTGTCGTAAAAGGGGGGACATAGAACAGGGATGAGCAATGATAAAGGGCCGATTACCTGGTTGAAGAAACAGCTGTTCAATCAGGAGTCATCAGAAAAGAAAACGGGCAAATACCCATATCTTTTGATTGTGATCGTGTTTGGAATTGCTGTTATGCTTTTGGGTAACATGTTTGGAAATCAAAAGGGGCCAGAGAATGATATGGCGGTCTTCAGCCAGCAGGGGGCGGAGGAGGATGCTCCGGCATTCGGCCAGAAAAACAACTCGGAAACCAGCATCATCAAAGTGTACGAGGAAGCTTACGAAAACCAGCTTAAGGATGCGTTGGAAGGAATCATGGGCGTTGAAGACGTCACAGTAGTAGTCAATGTTGACGCTACCGAAAAAAAGGTGCTGGAGAAAAACTCGGTGACCCAATCCCAGAAAACAGATGAGATTGACCGCGAGGGCGGGAAACGCGGAGTGGAGGACCTTTCAAAAGATGAGCAAATTGTCATCATCAGGAAGAGAGAAAATGAAACACCTATTGTCCTGGAGACGAAAAAACCAGCTATCCGCGGTGTCCTCATCGTCGCCAAGGGAGCTGAAAATGTCCAGGTGAAAAAATGGATTATCGAAGCAGTTACCAGGGTGCTCGATGTTCCCAGTCATCGGGTCGCGGTTATGCCAAAAAAAACCAAGGGGGATTAAAGAATGCTATTAAAAAAACAAACAGTCTGGCTGTTGACCATGTTGAGTCTTGTCGTTGTCCTGAGTGTCTATTATATCACTTCGCCTGAACCAAACCGCTCAAACCTTGCAAATGTGGAGGAACCGAAAGAGAATGTTAGTGAAGAAACAGCGAAGGAAGACGGAAAGCCGGTGGAAACAAGCGATGAGGACGCCGTCATTTCCGGAATCGCCAGCGATGAGCAGTTCGAGGCCTTAAGGCTTGACCTTGAGGATCAGCGAAGTCAAAGAAAGGCTGAATTGCAGGCTATTGTGGCATCCACTGACCTTCCAGTTGAACAGCGGAATAAGGCGTATGATGAAATGAAGGATCTGGACACCATCTCAAAGAAAGAAAATGTACTTGAAACTCTGATAAAGACCATGGGGTATGAAGATGCATTGGTACGTGCTGATGGAGAAAAGGTTCGGATTACCGTAAAGGCCCAGGATCATACACCAGCAGAAGCCAATGAAATCATCCAGATGGTAAGAAGCGAGCTTGGTGCCTACCAGGCAGTGGCAGTAACCTTTCAGCCGGAAAAATAAATGAAGAAGGCCGGGAATGAACCCGGTCTTTTTTATTTTTCAGTGAAAGGTCTCAATTGCCTTGCTGAGGGCAATAATTCCAATAACTTTATTTTATTTTGGAGATTCGTTTCCCATTTTATTCAGAAAATATTAAAATAGAGGTAATAAACAGACTTTATGGTTTATAGTAACATATTGAATAAAGGCATGGTATTATCGTATAGTGTTAGTATCTAGTCTTAATCATACATAAAATGGACAAGGGGTGCCAGAAATGTTAAAAGTACAAGAAATAAGAGAATTGATCAAGCTTATCGACCAATCCAGCATTGACGAATTTTCGTATGAGCTTGACGGAGCCAAAATCAAGATGAAGAAGAAGGGTGAAGTCAAGCAGGTACTCGTTGAGCAGGCACAGACTGCATTAGCTGCTCCAGCAGCCCCTGCTCCAGCTGTCCAGGCGGCTCCGCCAGCACAGGCAGCGCCACCTGTACAAAAAGAGGAACCAAAGCAGGAGGTCCTTAAGGAAGCAGTCCAGGAAAGTGAAAATCTACATAAGATCACCTCGCCGATGGTCGGAACGTTCTATCAATCACCTTCTCCCGACACCGACCCATATGTCAGGCCGGGAGCAAAAGTCAGCAAAGATTCCATCGTATGCATCGTGGAAGCAATGAAGCTATTTAACGAAATTGAAGCGGAAATTAACGGGGAAATTGTGGAAGTGCTCGCAAAAGACGGCCAGCTTGTGGAATATGGCCAGCCTTTATTCCTGGTTAAACCTGAATAAGGAGCGTGAATGCCATGATAAAAAAAGTATTGATTGCCAACAGGGGAGAAATCGCTGTCCGGATTATCCGTGCCTGCCGCGAGCTTGGGGTCGAATCGGTAGCGGTCTACTCGGAGGCTGATAAGGAATCCCTGCATGTCCAGCTCGCTGATGAAGCGTATTGCATTGGACCTAAAGCATCAAAGGACAGCTACCTGAATTTCACGAACATTGTCAGCGTCGCAAAACTTACAGGCTGCGATGCCATCCATCCCGGCTACGGGTTTCTGGCGGAAAACGCCGACTTCGCCGAACTTTGCCGTGAATGCAATATCATTTTCATCGGTCCGACCCCTGAGGCCATCCAGAAAATGGGGACAAAAGACGTCGCCCGGGAAACGATGCGGGAAGCAAATGTTCCAATTGTGCCAGGATCAAAAGGAATTATCAGAAGCACCGACGAGGCAGTTGAATTGGCCGGGGAAATTGGCTATCCTGTGATTATCAAGGCAACAGCCGGCGGCGGCGGTAAAGGGATCCGGGTAGCAAGGACGGAGGAGGATCTCATCAAGGGGATCAACATCACCCAGCAGGAAGCAAACACAGCTTTCGGAAATCCCGGGGTTTATATTGAAAAATATATTGAAGATTTCCGCCATGTGGAAATCCAGGTCCTAGCCGACAATTACGGCAATACCATCCACCTTGGTGAACGGGACTGCTCGATTCAGCGGCGTCTTCAAAAGCTATTAGAAGAGACTCCATCCCCGGCGCTTGATGGCGAAATCCGTGAGGAAATGGGGACAGCTGCGGTAAAAGCAGCAAAAGCAGTTGCTTATACAGGCGCTGGCACGGTAGAATTTATATATGATTACCGCAATCGCAAATTTTATTTTATGGAAATGAATACCCGAATACAGGTGGAGCATCCTGTTACCGAGATGGTTACCGGAGTGGACCTGATCAAGGAGCAAATCCGGGTGGCTTCTGGTGAAAAACTTAGCCTGAAACAGGATGAGGTCGTTTTCAATGGCTGGGCGATTGAGTGCAGGATCAATGCGGAAAACCCTGCAAAGAACTTCATGCCTTCAGCGGGGAAAATCAAAATGTACCTGCCGCCAGGAGGCCTTGGTGTCCGGGTGGACTCTGCCGCTTATCCGGGCTATACAATCCCTCCTTATTATGATTCGATGATTGCAAAGGTAATAGCATACGGCAGCACCCGCGAGGAAGCGATCAGCCGTATGAAGAGAGCGCTGGCCGAATTCGTGATTGAAGGAATTCACACCACGATACCGTTCCACTTAAAATTGCTCAGTCACGAGCAGTTTGTGGATGGCCAGTTCAATACAAAGTTCCTGGAACTGTATGATGTGATGTCTGAAGAATAAGCAGGAGGTGCAAGCAATGAGTGAACAGCGGGTACTAGAAATGAACCAGGGTGAAAACAGTCTTGGCAAGGTGGAAATCGCTCCGGAAGTCATCGAGGTGATCGCCGGAATCGCTGCTTCAGAGGTGGAGGGCGTTTCACAAATGCGCGGCGGATTTGCTGCTGGCGTGGTTGAAAGGCTGGGCAAAAAGAATCACGGAAAGGGAGTCAGAGTGGAACTTTCCGATGAGGGCATCAAGGTGGATGTTTATTGCATGATGAAGTTTGGCATTTCCATTCCTGTGGTTGCCCAAAAAATCCAGGATAATATTCGCCAGGCCCTTCTCAATATGACAGCCCTCGAAGCGGCCGAAGTCAATATCCATGTCGTAGGGATTCAATTTGAAACCCAAAAGCCTGAAAACGATTACGAACAGGAAATGTAAATGAAAAGCCAAGGACGTCATGTCTTTGGCTTTTTTGCGGATTCCTGCAGCTGGATGAGAGGCTGCCGATACTCTGCAAAGGTGCTCCTGAAATATTTTTTTGCGGCTTTTGCCTGATGGACTTGATAAAGTTTCCCGGAAAAGTAAAAATAAATAGGGAGCCATTCGCATCAAGCGGATGGTATGCTATTATCTAGTTAGAAAGGGACAGGCAACTGCCCGTAAAGGAGTTATGAAAATGAAAAGAAGAACAGCCCGGGAAAAGGCCTTGCAAGCCTTGTTTCAGATTGACATAAGCGAAGCGGAAATCAACGATGCGATTGAGCATGTGCTGGAGGATGAGAAAAAGGATGCCTATCTGACCCAGCTGGTCGAAGGTACTGTTGGCCATAAGGATGAAATTGACAGTGCCATTAAAAAACAATTGGAAAACTGGACAATCGACCGCCTTGCACATGTGGACAGAAGCTTGTTGCGCCTTGCGGTATATGAATTGATGTATTGCAATGAGCAAGTGCCGCCCAATGTGGTTATGGATGAAGCAATTGAAATAGCAAAAATTTATGGGGATGACCAATCCAGCAAATTTATTAATGGGGTACTCTCAAAAGTAAAACAGCATCTGTGAAGAACCGCTCCAATAATGCCCGCTGGTTCCTTCCTCTTCGATTAATAAAGGGGGATATGACATGACTGCAACGATTATTGATGGCAAAGAAGTTGCCAGAAAGAAAAAACTTGAAATTTCAAAGGAAGTTGAAAAGCTGAAGCAAGCAGGGATCATTCCGGGATTGGCCGTAATCCTGGCAGGAGATAACCAGGCATCGAGAACCTACGTCAATTCCAAGCAAAAAACATGCAAGGAACTTGGGATGCATTCGGTTATGATTGAATATCCCGACAGCGTCAATGAAGAGGAGCTTCTCGGGAAAATTGCGCAGTTGAATGAAGATGATTCCATCCACGGAATCCTCGTTCAGCTTCCGCTGCCGTCCCACATCAGTGAAACGAAGGTAATTGAAGCGATATCGCCCGAAAAGGATGTCGATGGTTTCCATCCGGTCAATGTAGGCCGAATGATGACAGGACAGGATGCTTTTATTTCCTGCACACCCTATGGAATCATGGTCATGTTAAAAGAAGCCGGAATCAGCATTGAAGGGAAGCATGCTGTCGTGGTAGGCCGAAGCAATATTGTCGGGAAGCCTGTAGGTCAGCTTTTATTGAATGAGAATGCAACGGTTACCTACTGCCACTCCAGGACAACAGACCTTGCTTCCCACACAAACCAGGCTGACATCCTGATTGCGGCAGTCGGCAAGGCGGATTTCATAAAAGCCAGCCATGTAAAACCTGGTGCAGTCGTCATCGATGTAGGGATCAACCGCAATAGTGAGGGGAAACTATGCGGGGATGTCGCTTTTGCGGAAGTAAAGGAAAAGGCAGGCTATATTACTCCGGTACCTGGAGGAGTCGGGCCAATGACGATTACCATGCTGATGTACAATACCCTGAAATCCGCAAAAAACCACCTTTCCAGACTGCAGGCTTTGAGTAAGTAAGAAAAATTCCAACGCTGCGCACCTGTGATCCATCGCTGGCGCGCAGCGGGTTTTTTAAAATAGCAGCTGCCCCATCCTGGCAGGTTTTGAGTCCACTCTTTCTCCAAAGTGACGAATGAGGGATCTAAACTTATAATAGGGATGGGCAGCTTTTTTTGCTATAGAACAGCTTTCTGCTGTTTATCATGGATTTTCGGGCCGCTCAAACGGCTGGTTAAAAAGGCAGGGATGAAAAATGGATGAACACCGTTATTTGACTGTACACGCATTAACAAAATATATTAAACGTAAATTCGATGCCGATCCGCATCTTCAGGATATTTTTGTTAAAGGGGAAATCTCCAACTTTAAACAGCATTCGAGCGGACATATGTATTTCACCCTTAAGGATGAAAAAGCCCGCATCCTGGCTGTTATGTTCTCAAGCTTTAACAAGGGGATGAAGTTCCGCCCGGAAAATGGGATGAAGATACTTATACGGGGAGAAATCACGGTTTACGAACCGAGCGGCCAATACCAGGTTTATGTTAAAGAAATGCAGCCTGATGGTGTAGGGGATTTATTCCTAGCTTATGAACAATTAAAGGCACGCCTCGAAAAAGAGGGTTTATTTTTGCCAAGATACAAAAAGCCCCTCCCTAAATACCCGCAAAAGGTCGGTGTAATCACTTCGCCCACAGGTGCTGCCATTCGGGATGTGTTGACGACGCTCAAACGAAGATACCCGATAACAGATATTCTGATAATTCCGGCACTGGTACAAGGGAGCCAGGGAGCTGCCTCCATTGTCAGGGCGATTGAGACCGCCAACAGGAGAAGTGGTATTGACGTGCTTATCGTTGGGCGCGGGGGAGGTTCCATAGAGGAGCTGTGGTCTTTTAATGAGGAAGCTGTGGCAAGGGCCATTTTTGCTTCAAGGATCCCTGTCATTTCAGCAGTAGGACACGAAACAGATTTTACGATTGCCGATTTTGTTGCTGATATGCGCGCACCTACCCCTACTGCGGCCGCGGAACTGGCAGTGCCGCATATAGACGATTTAATGGAAAAGGTATTGAACAGGCAATCCAGATTGATCAGGGCAATGAAGGAAAAAGTCAATTTTGAACAAGGCAGATATGGAAGGCTGAAAAAATCTTATGCGTTCCGTTTTCCAAGAAGGCTGTATGAACAAAAGCTTGAACAAGTGGACCGGTTGACCGAGACATTGGTCAAAGGAGCCGGGAAGCTTGCGGAAACAAAAGCCGAAAGCCTCCTGCATCTTACAAGGCGTCTGGAGCGGAATCATCCCGAGGAGCTGCTCAAGCATTCCAGGGAAGCGCATCAGCGCCAGGAAAGGGAACTGAAGCGGGCCATGGCCGCCATCCTGTCTGAAAAGCAACAGGAGTTTGCAGGTCTGGTATCCACTCTTGAAGCGTTGAATCCGCTAAAAATCATGGAAAGGGGATACAGCCTCGCCTATACGGAAGAAGGCAGCCTAATCAAGCGCCCTTCCCAGGTTAAGGCTAATGATTCCCTGACGGTGAAGCTTCCTGATGGACAGATCAACTGTATTGTGAAAAATGTTGAGGAGAGTGAACAAAATGGCAGAGGATAAAGTGCTGACTTTTGAAGAAGCGATGGAAAAGCTTGAACAGATAGTGGAAAAGCTTGAAGAAGGAGATGTTCCTTTGGAAGAGGCGATTTCCTTTTATAAAGAGGGGATGGAGCTGTCTAAGCTTTGCCATAACAAATTAAAACATGTGGAAGAACAGCTGACGCAAGTGCTGACCGACGATGGACAGGCTGCGGATTTTTCCATCACCGAGGAGGAATAGCCGTGCAGAAAGAAACTCTTGAACAATTTTCACAGCAATACAAAACCCTACTGGAAAACCGTTTAAGTGGGGCTGTGAACGAGCTTGATGCTCCCGGAACATTAAAGGAAGCCATGCTTTATTCACTTGAAGCCGGTGGGAAAAGAATCAGGCCTCTTTTATTGTTCGCCACACTCAAGGCATTCGGATGCAAGCCTGAAAAGGGGCTGGATGCAGCCGCAGCAATTGAGATGGTCCATACATATTCCCTGATCCATGATGATTTGCCAAGCATGGATAATGATGATTTAAGACGGGGGAAACCGACAAACCATAAGGTATATGGCGAAGCCGCCGCTATACTTGCCGGGGATGCCCTGCTTACCCTGAGCTTTAAGCTTCTTGCCCAGCTTCCGGCAGAAGTTGCGGATGGGGAAACAAAGCTGTCTTTGGTCGCCGGGCTTTCGGATGCTGCTGGTGCAGGAGGAATGGTCGGCGGACAGATTGCCGATATGGAGGGCGAAGGCAGACAGCTAACGCTTAAGGAATTGGAGTATATCCATATCAACAAAACGGGCAGGCTGCTTATGTACAGTGTCATAGCAGGAGCCGAAATTGCAGGTGCTTCCGCCGAAGTAAAACGAACACTGGAGACTTTTGCCCATCATATCGGCCTGGCATTCCAGATCAGGGATGACATCCTTGACCTTGTTGGAAACGAGGCTGAGATTGGCAAGCGGGTTGGGAGCGATGCACTGAACGAAAAAAGCACATATCCCGCCTTGCTAAGCCTCGATGGGGCAAAGGAAGCATTGAATGTACATATTGGACAGGCAAAGGAATTACTGGCTCAGACAGGGCTTGATACCGATATGCTTGAACAAATTACGAATTTGATCGGTCTTAGAAAGTCCTGAAGCCACCAAACCATTGAGACTCATGGCTGTTTTATGCTATAATCCAACCTGATTACCAAAAAGTACGTAACAAGTCAGAAATGAAAGTGAGTGGTCCGGTATGGATCTTTTATCGATAAAAGACCCTTCATTCCTAAAAGACCTGTCCATCAAAGAACTGGAATCGCTGGGCGAAGACATCAGAAAATTTCTAATCGAGAAGCTATCGAAAACAGGAGGTCATATCGGCCCAAATCTTGGGGTTGTCGAACTTACGATAGCATTGCATAAATGTTTCAACAGTCCTCAAGACAAGATTATCTGGGATGTTGGACATCAGTCGTATGTGCATAAGATTTTGACAGGCCGTGCCTGTCAATTTGATACATTAAGGCAATATAAAGGGCTTTGCGGTTTTCCGAAAATGTCAGAGAGCGAGCATGATGTCTGGGAGACAGGGCATAGCTCAACATCGCTGTCAGCAGCGATGGGCATGGCTGTTGCGCGCAATATCAAGGGTGAGAATACCCATGTTGTCCCAGTGATTGGCGACGGTGCCCTTACGGGGGGGATGGCCCTCGAGGCACTTAACCACATTGGCCATGAAAAAGAAAAAGTGATCGTCATCCTGAATGATAATGAAATGTCCATCGCGCCGAATGTAGGGGCCATCCATAATGTGCTGGGCAGGCTGAGGACTGCTGGAAAATATAACTGGGTTAAAGATGAACTTGAGGTTATTTTAAAGAAGGTTCCGGCGGTTGGAAACCAACTTGCTGGTACTGCGGAAAGAATCAAGGACAGTCTTAAGTACATGTTTGTTCCTGGTATGTTTTTTGAAGAACTTGGTTTTACTTATCTGGGACCTATTGACGGCCACAACTATGAGGATCTTTTTGAAAACATTGCGTACGCAAAAAAATATGATGGCCCTGTGCTTCTTCATGTCATCACGAAGAAAGGGAAGGGGTATCAGCCTGCGGAGGCTGACAGGGTTGGCACATGGCATGGGACAGGCCCTTATAAAACGGAGACCGGTGCTTTCGTCAAGCCTAAAAGCAGCCCCCCTGCATGGAGCGCGCTTGTGAGTGAGACCGTCCGAAAAGTGGCGAGGGAAGATAAACGCATCGTTGCCATTACTCCTGCTATGCCTGTCGGCTCCAAACTTGAGGGGTTCGCAAGCGAATTCCCGGACCGGATGTTTGATGTGGGAATTGCCGAACAGCATGCCGCCACCTTTGCGGCTGGGCTGGCTACTCAAAACATGAAGCCATTCCTTGCCATCTATTCAACTTTCCTTCAGCGCGCCTACGACCAGGTTGTCCATGATATTTGCCGGCAAAACCTGAATGTCTTCATAGGCATCGACCGTGCCGGCCTGGTTGGCGCAGACGGTGAGACGCATCAGGGTGTCTTTGATATTGCCTTTTTGCGGCACCTGCCCAATCTGGTCCTGATGATGCCAAAGGATGAAAATGAGGGCCAGCATCTTGTCTACACGGCCTTGAAGTATGATGATGGACCGATCGCACTCCGTTTCCCAAGAGGGAATGGACTTGGGGTTGAGATGGAAGAGTCGCTAAGGGAGATTCCTATCGGTACTTGGGAGGTTCTAAGGGAGGGTGATGATGCCGCCATCCTGACATTTGGAACGACCATTCCGATGGCTCTTGCTGCGGCAGCAGAACTTGAGAAGCAAGGAGTGTCTGTCAAGGTGGTTAACTGCCGATTCCTGAAACCTCTGGATATCCCGATGCTGTCAGGAATCCTTGAAGACAACATGCCGATCCTTACCATTGAAGAAGCTGTCCTTCAGGGAGGGTTCGGAAGCTTCATTCTCGAAACCGCCAATGAGCTTGGATTCGATGGAGCTAAAATTGACCGCCTTGGCATACCGGACAAGTTTATTGAACATGGCAATGTGGATGAACTGCTGAATGAAATTGAATTAACTTCTGAAGCAGCGGTTGAAAGAATCAAGAGATGGGCAAGGCAAAAGGAAAAAAGGGCGTAATAATGAAGATTAAAAAAGAACGTTTAGATGTGCTTCTAGTTGAAAGAGGACTGGCCGAAACACGGGAAAAGGCCAAGCGAGCGGTCATGGCCGGGCTCGTCTATTCCAAAGAGGAGCGGCTCGATAAGCCGGGGGAAAAAGTGGCGGCGGACATTCCCTTGACCATCAAAGGCAATCTCCTGCCTTATGTAAGCAGAGGCGGATTAAAGCTGGAAAAGGCACTTAAGAGCTTCGACCTGGATATTCACGGTAAAATCCTCCTGGATATCGGTGCATCCACGGGCGGATTCACAGATTGCGCCCTGCAGCATGGAGCAAAAATGTCCTATGCCCTTGATGTAGGCTATAACCAGCTGGCATGGAAACTGAGGCAGGATGAGCGTGTAGTGGTAATGGAAAGGACTAATTTCCGTTATGTAACACCAGCGGACCTTGCTAAAGGGATGCCTGAAATTGCCTCAATTGATGTAAGCTTTATTTCTTTAAAGCTGATTCTCCCGGTATTGAAGACATTGCTTGTTCCTGGAAGTGATGTGGTCGCCCTCATCAAACCGCAGTTTGAGGCTGGGCGGGAGCAGGTTGGCAAGAAAGGGATTGTCAGGGACCCTAAAGTACATCTGTCTGTCATTGAGACAATGATTGAATTCTCTGCCGGTCTTGGATTTGATGTTAAAAACCTTTCCTACTCCCCCATCACGGGAGGAGATGGAAACATCGAGTTTTTGCTTCATCTTCAATGGAATGCTTCTGAGGACCGCGGTGCCATTGACCAGTCGGTCTCTCCTTTACAGGTCGTACAATCGGCACATGATGACCTGAAAACAAAAAAAACAGAGGAGTAGGCTTATAAGCCTGCTCTTTTTTTCGAGAAACCTGGCGAATCGCCCCGATATATTGTGGAAACCTCGAAAATCAGCTAACATAGGGATGGATATATTTATTTATGTTTAATGAGCTCACAGAGGTGATAGAGTGAATAAAGGTCAGCGTCACATAAAGATTCGCGAATTAATCGCAAATGATGAAATTGAAACACAGGATGAACTTGTGGACAGGCTTAAAGAGGCGGGATTCAATGTTACGCAGGCAACGGTGTCACGGGATATCAAGGAATTGCATCTTGTTAAAGTTCCGCTACTGGACGGAAGGTATAAATATTCCCTCCCGGCAGACCAAAGGTTCAATCCTCTGCAGAAATTGAAGCGCTCCCTGATGGATGCCTTCATCCGTATTGACCACGCAGGGCATCTCCTCGTAATGAAAACGATGCCGGGAAATGCCAATGCGATTGGAGCGCTCATTGATAATCTCGATTGGGATGACATCCTTGGAACCATCTGCGGGGATGATACCATCCTGATCATTTGCCGTACACAGGAAGATACAGACAAGGTCGCAAACCGTTTTCTAGATATGCTTTAAATGAGGTGGATGCTTCTTGCTAAGTGAATTGTCAATCAGGAATTTTGCCATTATTGAAGCCCTGACAGTGTCTCTGCAAAAAGGTTTAACTGTTTTGACAGGAGAGACAGGAGCGGGGAAATCCATCATCATTGACGCCATCCATCTTTTGGTTGGCGGCAGAGGTTCTGCCGAGTATGTCCGCCATGGCGAACAAAGGGCTGAGCTTGAGGGATTGTTTTTTATCGATGGAGAGAATCATCCTGTGAAAGGAAAACTGAAGGATTTTGGCATTGACCATGAAGACGGCATGGTTGTACTCCGCAGGGATATATCAAGCAATGGGAAGAGTGTATGCCGAGTGAATGGTAAACTGGTCACCATCGCAATTTTAAGGGAAATCGGGTCCAGCCTTATTGATATTCATGGCCAGCATGAACATCAGGAGCTGATGGATGAAAGCAGGCATATCGACCTGCTGGATACATTTGGAGCAGAAGAGATCCAGCCTGCCATTGCCGAATACCAGCATGTGTTTAGGATGTATAATCAAACTCTGAAAAAGCTTAAAAGCCTTAGCGAGAATGAACAGCAGATGGCACATCGCCTCGACTTGCTGCAGTTTCAGCACGAGGAAATCCATTCCGCCCAGCTTAGACTCCACGAAGATGAACAGCTTGTCGAAGAAAGGCAGAAGCTGAACAATTTTGAAAAGGTGTATGAGGCCATACAAACGAGTTATGCCGCCCTGACAGCAGACCAGCGGGGGCTTGACTGGATAGGAATGGCAATGGACCATCTCGAAGGTGCAGCCGACCTGGATCCGGCTTATAAAGAACTGCATGAATCCGTGGCAAACAGCTTCTATATCCTTGAAGACGCAGCCCGTTCGTTAAGGAATGAAATGGACATGCTTGAGTATGATCCCCAGCGCTTAAATGAAATTGAAGACAGACTGAATGAAATCAATCAGCTTAAAAGAAAATATGGAAAGACCATTGATGAAATACTTGAATATGCCGCAAGCATTGAAGAGGAGATTGAAACACTGCAAAACAAGGAAGTCCACATCGGTCAGCTGGATAAGGAATTAGCTTCCTTCAAAGAGGATTTGCGGATAGAAAGTAAGAATCTTGGAAAAACGAGACGGAAATGGGCAAAAAAATTAACTGGACTCATACATCGCGAATTAAAAGACCTTTATATGGAAAAGACTGTATTTGAAGTCAAATTTGAAAGTGCTGAAGAGAATTTCATGAAAAATGGCGGTGACCTGGTGGAATTCTATATTTCCACAAACCCTGGGGAGCCTTTAAAGCCTCTTTCGAAAATTGCCTCAGGCGGTGAGCTTTCAAGGATAATGCTGGCGTTAAAAAGTATATTTTCCAGGCACCAGGGCGTTACCTCCATTATTTTCGATGAAGTGGATACAGGTGTCAGCGGAAGGGTCGCACAGGCCATTGCCGAAAAAATATTTAAAGTGGCCAAGGATTCCCAAGTCTTGTGCATTTCGCATCTTCCCCAGGTTGCTGCCATGGCCGATACTCATTTATATATCAGTAAGAGCATTAAAGCGGGGAGAACCAAAACGGCCGTTACTCCCCTATCCGAAAAGGATAAGGTACGTGAAATTGGCCGCATGATCTCCGGGGTGGAAATGACCGAACTGACCAGGCAGCATGCGGAAGAACTCCTGCAAATGGCCCAGGTCATGAAAACAGCTACCTAAAAGCTATCCTTTCAGGGATGGCTTTTTTTCATACTATGCGTCAGGACTGTTTTCTTAATTCTTCCGGTTATAAATGCAACGGGGGAAGGCAAAATTATAGATGTAGCCATTAAGTGTGTGGACTAGAAGCGAGGAGAGTGAAAAGATTGCATAAAGAATTTCTCAGAAAATTTATTGGTGGAATTCTCCTTGTTTCATTAATTGCACTCGGGTTTACAAAACCTGTTCAGGAATACATGTCGTTCCCAAAGCAAATTACACTTTTTGAAGGACAGCAGTTAGATTTTTCAGGTACAGTTTCCGTTTTGGCGAATGTAGATAATAATGCTACAGTCGACTTGGAACGGCAAAAAAGCGATGTAGCCTTGGTTGCAAAAAGGCAGGGCAAAGAGGAAATGGTCCTTGAACTTGCCGGCATCCCGATAAAAAAAGTTGATGTAAACGTTCTGAAGGATTTTAAAGTGTTCCCTGGAGGGCAATCAATCGGTGTTAAGCTGAACACAGTAGGTGTACTTGTCGTTGGGCATCATCAAATAGATACCCTTGAGGGAAAGTTCTCTCCGGGAGAAACTTCCGACATTAAGGTGGGAGATATCATAACGGAGATTAACGGGCAGCATATTGAAAAAATGTCCGATGTCGGCCCCTTTGTGCAGGAAGCAGGGGAAAGTGGAAAACCGATGAATATTGTATTGAAGCGGGAAAACGAAAAAATCAGCACTAAGCTAGAACCCAAAAAAGATAAACATGAAAACACGTACAAACTTGGGCTTTATATCCGGGACTCCGCTGCTGGAATAGGAACGATGACTTTTTACCATGCTGGAACAAAAAAGTATGGAGCCCTAGGGCACGTCATATCGGATATGGATACCAAAAAACCAATTGTGGTTGAAGATGGGCAAATCGTTCGGTCGACCGTAACATCCATTGAAAAAGGGGCAAATGGGGACCCTGGGGAAAAATTGGCCAGGTTCTCATCAGACCGTGAAGTGATAGGAAACATCGAACGGAATAGTCCCTATGGCATCTTTGGAAAGCTGAACAATGGCATTCAAAACGGAATTCTTGACAAGCCTATGCCAATCGCCCTTTCCCATCAGGTCAAGGAAGGTCCTGCGAAGATATTGACCGTTGTTGAAGAGGATAAAGTAAATCTGTTCGATATCGAAATTGTCAGCACAATCCCGCAAAAGTTTCCTGCCACAAAGGGCATGGTCATCAAGGTGACAGATCCGAAGCTGCTGGAAAAGACAGGCGGCATTGTCCAAGGGATGAGCGGAAGCCCAATCATTCAGGATGGAAAGCTGATTGGGGCAGTCACCCATGTGTTTGTCAACGATCCTACCAGCGGATATGGAGTCCATATTGAATGGATGCTGAATGAGGCCGGGATTAACATCTATGAGAAACCAGGACAAAAAGCCAGTTAAAACAATAGGAGCGTCCTGTCCATTTGGGCAGGACGCTTAGTACATAAAGGTTATTCGACAAAATTCCTTGGCGAATTTTGTCAACTATCGAAATTGGTCGAAAAAGGGAGGGAAACGAAGGATAAAATAGAATAAGTCACTTTTATAAGAAAAAATAAAAAATAAAAGGATTTCCTGTTGCATTGTCGAATTAGTCATTTAGAATAGATTACAGAGATGACTGGACTAGAGACCTTATAAGGACAGAGGAGGAACCTTAAGTGAACAAGATAAAGGTTTGTATAGTGGATGACAATAGAGAGTTGGTAGGTCTGCTTGAAGAGTACGTCTCTTCACAGGAAGATATGGAAGTGGCCGGAGTAGCCTATAATGGCCAGGACTGTCTAGAGATGCTTAAGGATACCGATCCGGATGTCCTGCTTTTAGATATCATCATGCCTCACCTGGATGGTCTTGCGGTTCTTGAAAAGCTTAGGGAACTGGATAAAAATGTGCTTCCAAACGTGATCATGCTAACGGCTTTCGGGCAGGAGGATGTTACGAAAAATGCAGTGGAACTAGGGGCGTCCTACTTTATCCTGAAGCCATTTGATATGCATAATTTGGGCAGCCATATCCGCCAGGTCAGCGGCAAATCAAGGGCAGCCGTCCGCAAGTCTTCCTCTCCGGGGTATCGTGTGTCTGGCGAGCAGAAACCGAAAAACCTTGATGCGAGCATTACCAGCATTATTCACGAAATTGGAGTGCCAGCACATATTAAGGGATATCTTTATCTGAGGGAAGCCATTTCCATGGTATACAATGATATTGAGCTGCTTGGTTCGATTACCAAGGTTTTATATCCCGATATCGCAAAGAAATACAATACAACAGCAAGCAGAGTGGAACGGGCGATCCGCCACGCAATTGAAGTAGCATGGAGCCGAGGCAATATTGATTCCATATCCTCCTTGTTCGGCTACACTGTCAGCATGTCAAAGGCTAAGCCGACAAACTCGGAATTCATAGCGATGGTGGCTGACAAGCTGCGCCTGGAGCATAAGGCTTCTTGAAAGGGTAAAAATTAATCCGAATTTTTTGCAGCATTTATATTCCTTTTAATATAATAAAGAAACATCCTTCCTATGAGCGGCGTCATATCAGGAAGGATGTTTCTTTATTATTTTTTTAAAATCAGAAAAATACCTCTCTGTTAGGATGTGGTTGAGATGACTCTTATTTTTGCACACCGCGGCTACTCTGCCAATTTTCCCGAAAATACCATGCTTGCCTTCACAGAAGGGGCCAAGGCAGGTGCCGAGGGACTTGAACTTGATGTTCAAATGACCAAAGATGGTGAGGTTGTGGTGATCCATGATGAAAAGGTAGACAGGACAACGGACGGAAAAGGGTTTGTAAAAGATTTTTCCGCCTCCGACATCAGGAATCTGGATGCTGGCGTATTGCATAAATCTCTTGGAAGAAAAGAACGCATTCCATTTCTGAAGGAAGTGTTTGAATGGCTGTCGGGAAATTCACTAATTTGCAATGTTGAACTAAAAACAGGCGTCTTTCGATACAAGGGCATAGAAGAAAAAGTCATCGGCCTGATAAGGCAATATGGACTTCAGGACCGGATCATTCTATCTTCTTTTAACCACTACAGCATTGTACATGCTGTCAGCATCGCGCCGGAAATAGAAACCGCTCCGATACTGGCTGAAGGCCTTTATATGCCATGGATTTATGCGAGTTCCATCAAGGCGGGAGGTTTTCATCCCCATTATCGGGCTGCCCATGAGGAGATCATCAGGCAGTCCCTCCAACACAACATTGCCGTACGCCCATATACGGTCAATAAAGAGTCGGAAATGAAAAGGCTTATACATGCAGGCTGCACCGCTATTATCACCGATCAGCCGAAGAAGGCTGCCGAGCTTAGGGAGGCCATATATAAAAGACCGTGAAAATAAGTCACGGTCTTTTATGATTCCTCTTTGTCTGGCAGCCGGAATCGCGCTTGTACCTTATTCCGTTTTCGGTCGCGATGAAGAATGAAACCTGCGATAAAGGCGAGTCCTGCTAAAAACAAAATCAGGCCGGCGATAAACTGCAGCCAGAGAATGGTAAAGGGAGGCTGGTAAATGCCGAACACCATGTCACGCATAAGTTTTACGCCGTATGCGGCAAATGCCCCAGGGATAAGAAGGATGATGAGTGCAATTATTCTGGTCATGAAAAATCCCTTCAGTATAGATGTCTTTAATCGTATCATAAGTCAATGCTGGGATTTGTCAAGGCAGGGGAAAGAAGTTAAAATGTAAGTGTGAAATAGATTGCAGGCTTGAATGGATCATCCATGAATTTTTTTTCTTAATGGGAGCGATACTCTATGCAAAGGGTTTTGATTGTAGGAGCAGGAAAGGGCGGGACCGCCATCCTGGGGATGCTCCGGGAAACGGCCATTATTGTAGGGGTTGTTGATACAAATGAGCAAGCACCAGGATTGGTTCTTGCCAGGGAAGCTGGAATACCTGTAGGTACGGATTGGCTGCCATTTCTAAATGATGAACTCGATTTGGTCATAGAGGTCACTGGCAGCAATGAGGTGTTTAAAAGAATTGTTCAGGCTCGCTCTCCCCGCACGATTGTGGTTCCAGGCAGTGTTGCCTATATGTTGTCAACACTCGTAGAAGAACGGGAGGAATTGATTGGCCGGCTCAGGAATGAAACGTACAAGCATGATTTAATTTTTAATTCCACCGGGGACGCCATGATTGTTGTCGATGCACGTGGTGTAATAACCCTCTTTAACACAACAGCGGAGAAAATAACCGGCTTGCCGGGAGCGCAGGTTACGGGAAGACCGATTCATGAAGCCATTCCTTCTAGCCGTTTGCCTTATGTCATGGAAACCAGGAGAGTTGAAAGCAATCAGGAATTCGTGCTGGAAAACGGCACCAAGATTATAACTACCCGGATTCCAATGATAGATGAACATGACCAGGTGATCGGGGCTTTTGCTGTTTTTAAAGAATTCACCGAAATGGTTCGTCTCGCGGGCGAAATTACGAAGCTGAAGGAAATCCAAACCATGCTTGAAGCGATTATCCAATCAAGTGATGAAGCCATTTCTGTAGTGGATGAGAACGGCAGCGGATTATTGATCAATCGGGCTTACAGCCGGATTACCGGCCTTAAGGAAGAGGAAGTCATCGGAAAACCGGCTACTGCCGATATTTCCGAGGGAGAAAGCATGCATATGAAAGTCCTTGAGACGAGGAGGCCAGTGCGCGGGGTTGCAATGAGAGTCGGGCCAAATAAAAAAGAAGTAATAGTCAACGTGGCTCCTATCATTGTCGATGGAAAGCTGAAGGGCAGTGTAGGCGTCATTCACGATATGTCTGAAATCCAAAGTCTTAATAGGGAATTAAACAGGGCCAGGCAAATTATCAGGACACTGGAAGCCAAGTACACGTTTGTAGATATCATTGGACAGTCGGAGGAAATGAACATTGCTGTCGAACAGGCGCGCCTTGGTGCGAAAACGCCGGCAACCGTTCTGCTAAGAGGGGAATCCGGAACAGGCAAGGAGTTATTTGCCCATGCGATACATAATGAAAGCGACAGGAAGTTTAATAAGTTTATCAGGGTGAACTGCGCTGCAATTACCGAGTCCCTCCTGGAAAGTGAATTGTTCGGCTATGAGGAAGGGGCGTTTTCGGGTGCGAAAAGAGGCGGAAAACGGGGATTCTTTGAGGAAGCCAACAATGGCAGCATTTTTCTCGATGAAATCGGCGAATTGCCTCCCAATACCCAGGCCAAGCTTCTCCGGGTGCTCCAGGAAAAGGAAATAGTCAGGGTCGGCGGTACAAAAGCAGTCCCAATCAATGTAAGGGTAATTGCGGCTACCAATATTAATCTTGAAAAGGCGATCGCGGATGGATCATTCAGGGAAGACTTGTACTACCGCCTGAATCGGATGCCCATCCATATCCCTCCCTTAAGGATGAGGAAGGAGGATATCCCTCTCCTTTGCGAACGATTGATCCACAAGATTAACCAGGATTATGGCCGCACAGTGGAAGGGGTATCACCCGGTGCAATCCGGAAGCTTTTGCAGTATGATTGGCCGGGCAATGTCAGGGAACTTGAAAATGTCCTTGGGAGAGCCATTATCTTCATGAATTATCACGAACTTCAAGTGGAGGATTTCCATTTGCCCGAATTTGTTGCCGGCTCCGCCAGCCCCAGCGTTAAGCAACAGAACGATTCCCGAATGGAAACTCTTTCTGCCCAGCTAAGCAGACATGAAGCGAACATTATCAGGGACACACTTGCCAAATTTAACGGAAATAAAACTCTGGCAGCGAAATCACTTGGTATTTCAGTGAGGGCACTCTATTACAAACTTGAAAAACTCGGTCTTGAAACGAATGGCATGCAATAAATTTCATAGTGTGAAAAAAACTGCATATTTAAGTTCGGATAAATAAAGCGGTTACAATATTCTGCGTTGGCACGTTCCTTGCATAATTGTGTATGGAGACTTTGAATTTTTTGAAAGGGTTGAAACAGCTTCATGAATTTCGATTTACTTATTAATCATGCAACCCAGCTTGGCAAGCAGAAAATAGCCGTCGCATCGGCTGAAGACATGGAAGTGTTGGCTGCCGTTTCGGCTGCTGCAGATATTGGCCTTGCCGAATTTCTGCTTATGGGAAACAGGCAGGAAATAACCCAGCTGCTGCGGGAAGGGTTTCCAGGCCTGCTTGAAGGCGGCACAGTCACCATCATAGACTGCGAAACCAGGGAGAGTGCAGCAGAGCATGCTGTCAAAGCGGTTCAATCAAAGGAAGCCGGGGTGCTGATGAAGGGGAATATCCCAACAGCGATATTCTTAAAGGCTGTATTGAATAAAGAGTACGGCTTAAGAACCGGAAAAGTTCTTTCCCATGTGGCTGCCTTTGAGGTTCCCCGCTACAATAGGCTGATTTTTGTCACCGATGCTGCGATGAATATCACCCCAACACTGGATGAAAAAGCTCAGATTGTCTCCAATGCAGTCAGTGTTTCAAGGTCTCTGGGAATGGCAGTCCCAAGAGTTGCTCCGCTGGCTGCAGTTGAAACGGTCAACCCCGCTATGCAGGCTACCCTGGATGCAGCCGCCTTGACCCAGATGAATCGCAGGGGCCAGCTTAAGAATTGTGTGGTAGACGGTCCGCTGGCTTTGGACAATGCCATCTCGGCACTTGCCGCGGAACATAAGGGAATCGGGGGCGAAGTGGCGGGAGAAGCTGATATCCTCCTTGTGCCAAACATAGAAGCAGGAAATATACTTTATAAATCACTTGTCTATTTCGCCGGCGCAAAGGTTGGGGCAGTGATAGCTGGAGCCGCTGCACCAATTGTACTCACATCAAGGGCAGATTCCGCGGAAAGCAAACTGTATTCCCTTGCCCTGGCGCTTTCAGTATCAAAATAATTAGCTAAAAAACATAAATTAGGGAGGAAGACACAAAATGGAAATCTTTGCTTACCTTGAACAATATGACTATGAACAGCTCGTTTTTTGCCAGGATAAACAATCCGGCCTGAAGGCAATCATCGCGATCCATGATACGACACTTGGCCCTGCGCTTGGTGGTACAAGGATGTGGACCTACTCTTCGGAAGCAGATGCGATTGAAGATGCACTCCGCCTTGCCAGGGGAATGACTTATAAAAATGCTGCGGCAGGCCTGAATCTCGGAGGAGGCAAGACAGTCATTATCGGCGATCCGCGCAAGGATAAGAATGAAGAAATGTTCCGGGCATTCGGAAGATATATTCAAGGGTTGAACGGCAGGTATATTACAGCCGAAGATGTTGGAACAACTGTGGCCGACATGGACCTGATCCATGAAGAAACCGATTATGTTACGGGGATTTCCCCTGCCTTCGGATCTTCGGGGAATCCATCTCCCGTTACAGCCTATGGTGTTTACCGCGGAATGAAAGCCGCTGCAAAAGAGGCGTTTGGAACAGATTCTCTTGAAGGCAAAGTGATTGCTGTGCAAGGCGTAGGCAATGTCGCTTACAATCTGTGCCGCCATTTGCATGAAGAGGGAGCGCTGCTTATTGTTACAGATATTAATAAAGAAGCGGTTCAAAAGGCAGTGGAGGAATTCGGCGCCAAGGCTGTTGATCCGAACGAGATCTATAGCGTGGATTGCGATATTTATGCCCCTTGTGCCCTTGGTGCGGTAATCAATGACGAAACCATTCCGCAAATCAAGGCCAAAGTGATCGCAGGTGCTGCGAATAACCAGCTTAAGGACACAAAGCATGGCGACATCATCCATGAAATGGGCATCGTTTATGCACCTGATTATGTCATCAATGCCGGCGGGGTAATCAATGTTGCGGATGAGCTTTATGGATACAATCGCGAGCGGGCCATGAAAAAGGTGGAAACCATTTACACCAATATTGAGAAAGTCATCCATATAGCGAAAAGGGATGGCATCCCTACCTATAAGGCTGCAGACCGTTTGGCTGAAGAACGGATTGAAAGAATGCGCAATTCACGCAGCCAATTTCTGCAGAACCCCCATCATATCCTAAGCCGCAGATAATAGGGTCAAACCATGGCTAATGCGCTGAATGTACCCTTCGGCGCCCGCCATTTCCATAAGGCTAAATAGTGTTTGTTACCAACTGGAGGTATAGAATTTGCAGCATACGGAATATCGGATTCTTGTCATCAATCCCGGTTCAACATCAACCAAAATTGGTGTCTTTGACAATGAAATCCCCCTTTTGGAAAAGACCATCAGGCACGATGCCGAAACTATTGATAGATATGAGAATATTATTGACCAATATGGATTTCGCAAAGAAACGATATTGGAAACCTTGGATACAGAAGGCATCAACATTTCCAAACTGGATGCCGTCTGCGGACGCGGAGGGTTGCTTCGCCCAATAGAGGGCGGAACCTATGAAGTGAACAGCCCGATGCTTGAGGACCTCCGTTCCGGTTATTCAGGGCAGCACGCCTCGAATCTCGGAGGCATCCTTGCATATGAAATTGCCAGCGGCTTAAATATCCCTGCCTTTATTGTGGATCCAGTCGTCGTTGACGAACTGGCGCCAATTGCGCGCATTTCCGGATTTTCCCTGATTGAGCGCAAAAGCATCTTTCATGCATTGAATCAAAAAGCGGTTGCCCGCAGGGTCGCCAAGGAGCTAGGCAGGAAATACGAGGATATGAATTTGATCATCACCCATCTTGGAGGCGGTATTACAATCGGCGCCCATAAGGGTGGAAAAGTAATTGATGTCAATAACGGCCTCCATGGAGATGGCCCCTTCAGTCCTGAGCGCGCGGGAACGGTTCCTGCGGGAGATTTGGTCGCCTTGTGCTATTCGGGAGAATACTATCGTGAGGAAATCATGAAAAAACTTGTTGGGCAGGGTGGCCTTGTCGGCTATCTCGGAACAAATGATGCCGTCAAGGTAGAGAAAATGATAGAAAAAGGCAATGAAATTGCCAAGCTTGTTTATGCAGCCATGGCTTATCAGGTTGCAAAGGAAATTGGCTCGGCTAGTACGGTTCTCCATGGAAAGGTCGATGCGATCGTTCTTACGGGCGGCCTAGCCTATGGGAAAGGCTTTGTCCGGCAAATTACCGAGCGTGTCAATTGGATTGCCGATGTTTTGGTCCATCCGGGAGAAAATGAACTGCAGGCCCTTGCGGAGGGTGCTCTTCGCGTTTTGCGGGGAGAAGAGGAAGCAAAAGACTATCCAAGGCAGGAGCAATGATAGGAGGAAAAGAGAATGGCCGAAGAATATGATTTGGTGATACTGGGCGGCGGCACGGGCGGATATGTCGCGGCTATCAGGGCAGCACAGCTGGGACTGAAAACGGCAGTGGTTGAAAAAAGCAGCCTCGGAGGCACCTGTCTGCATAAAGGCTGCATTCCAAGCAAAGCGCTTCTGCGAAGTGCCGAAGTGTTTGCCACGGCAAAGCGGAGCGAAGAATTTGGCATCAAAACCGGAGAAGTAAAGATAGACTTTGCCAAAGTACAGGAAAGAAAAAGCAAAATCGTTGACCAGCTTCATAAAGGTGTCCAGCATCTCATGAAACAAGGGAAAATTGATATATACGAAGGAACAGGCAGAATCCTCGGACCCTCCATTTTTTCACCAATGCCGGGAACGATTTCTGTTGAAATGAAGGATGGCAGCGAAAATGAAATGCTGATTCCAAAAAATGTCATCATCGCGACTGGCTCCAGACCAAGAACCCTTCCAGGGCTTGAGGTGGATGGCCATAAAGTTCTCTCATCCGATGAAGCTTTGGAGCTTCAACAGCTTCCAGGTTCCATCCTTATAGTTGGTGGAGGAGTCATTGGCATAGAATGGGCATCGATGATGTCCGATTTCGGTGTCGATGTCACCGTGATTGAATATGCAGACCGGATCATTCCAACCGAAGACCGGGAAATCAGCCGGGAAATGCAGCGATTGATGAAGAAAAAAGGAATTAAAATTGTAACAGGTGCGAAAGTCCTGCCGGAAACATTGGAAACAGGCAGCGAGGTCGTCATTTCAGCTGAGGTAAAAGGAAGCCAAAAGGAGTTCAGGGCAGAAAAGCTGCTCGTTTCTGTAGGGCGCCAGGCAAATGTCGAAGGAATTGGCCTGGAAAATACCGAAATCAGGGTAGAAAAAGGTTTTATTGAAGTTAACGAGTTTTACCAGACAAAAGAATCACATATCTATGCGATTGGCGACTGCATTGGAGGATTGCAGCTGGCCCATGTAGCTTCACATGAAGGCCTGTGCGCGGTCGAGCATATAGCCGGACAAAACCCTGACCCTATAGATTACAACCTCATCTCAAAGTGCATCTACAGTTCACCGGAAGCGGCAAGTGTGGGGCTGACAGAAGATGAGGCAAAAGAAAAGGGCTTCAATGTCAAGACAGGCAAATTCTCTTTCAGGGCGATAGGGAAGGCCCTTGTTTTCGGAGAGTCTGACGGCTTCGTCAAAATTGTAGGTGATAAAGATAAAGATGATATCCTTGGTGTACATATGATTGGCCCTCACGTTACCGACATGATTTCAGAAGCAGGGCTGGCCATGGTGCTGGATGCGGCTTCGTGGGAAGTTGCCCACACCATCCATCCGCACCCAACCTTGTCCGAGGCCATCGGGGAAGCCGCCTTGGCTGTGGACGGCAAAGCTATCCATTCATGATCAGCCTGGGAGAGTACTATGGCAATGACCACATTTCAATATTGGGAGGTAAAAACATGGCTGAAAATCGCCACCATAAACTTGGCTTAAGTGATGATCAAGTGCTGGAAATGTATGAAACGATGCTTCTCGCAAGGCGGATTGACGAGCGCATGTGGCTGTTGAACCGAGCCGGGAAAATTCCTTTCGTCATCTCCTGCCAGGGGCAGGAAGCAGCTCAGGTGGGGGCGGCATTCGCCCTTGACCGTGAAAAGGACTATGTCCTTCCTTATTACAGGGACATGGGCGTTGTCCTTACCTTCGGAATGACGGCGCGGGATTTGATGCTGTCCGGGTTCGCCAAAGCAGAAGACCCAAATTCAGGAGGACGGCAAATGCCCGGCCACTTTGGGCAAAAGAAGAATCGGATCGTCACCGGTTCCTCGCCGGTTACAACCCAGGTACCCCATGCTGTCGGCGTGGCTCTGGCGGGCAGGATGGAAGGGAAGGACCTGGTGACCTTTGTTACATTCGGAGAAGGTTCTTCCAACCAGGGAGACTTCCATGAAGGAGCCAATTTCGCAGGTGTGCATAAACTTCCTGTCATTTTCATGTGTGAGAATAATAAGTATGCCATTTCTGTTCCGATTGAGAAACAGCTGGCATGCGAGAAAGTTTCGGACCGGGCAATCGGTTACGGGATGCCAGGAGTAACAGTGGACGGCAATGATCCGCTGGAGGTCTACCAGGCCGTCAAGGAAGCAGCTGAACGGGGAAGAAGGGGAGAGGGGCCTTCCCTCATTGAGACAGTCTCCTACCGCCTGACTCCGCACTCCTCCGATGATGACGACCGCAGTTATCGTGCGCGTGACGAAGTGGCGGAAGCAAAGAACAATGACCCGATTATCACATTTGCTCTCTATCTAAAAGAGAACGGCATTATGGATGATGAAAAGGAAAAAGCCATTAATGACAAGATCATGGAGCTTGTCAACGAAGCGACTGAATATGCCGAAAAAGCTCCATATGCTGATTCGGAGCAGGCATTAAAATACGTCTATGCAGAAGAGTAAGGGGGAAGGATTATGCCGGTAATTTCTTATATTGATGCTGTGACAATGGCACTCAGGGAAGAAATGGAACGGAATTCCAAGGTTTTCGTTCTCGGTGAGGATGTTGGAAAAAAAGGCGGGGTGTTTAAGGCAACCCAGGGGCTGTATGAACAATTCGGTGAAGAGAGAGTGATTGATACTCCGCTTGCCGAATCGGCCATTGCCGGAGTAGGCATTGGTGCCGCAATGTATGGCATGCGTCCTATTGCCGAAATGCAATTTGCCGATTTCATCATGCCAGCTGTAAACCAAATCATATCGGAAGCGGCAAGGATCCGCTATCGGTCAAATAACGACTGGAGCTGTCCTATCGTCATACGGGCGCCATACGGGGGTGGCATCCATGGAGCCTTGTACCACTCACAGTCCGTAGAAGCCGTATTTGCCAATCAGCCTGGCTTAAAGATCGTCATGCCATCGACTCCTTATGATGTGAAGGGTTTATTGAAAGCAGCCATCCGGGACGAGGATCCTGTGCTGTTTTTTGAACATAAGCGTGCATACCGCTTAATAAAAGGGGAAGTGCCTAATGATGATTATGTTCTTCCAATTGGCAAAGCGGATGTAAAACGAAACGGAGAAGATATCACGGTCATTACATATGGGCTTTGTGTCCATTTTGCCCTGCAGGCTGCGGAACGCCTTGCAAAAGACGGGATATCCGCACATATCCTGGACCTTAGAACTGTTTATCCGCTTGATAAGGAAGCCATTATTGAAGCTGCTTCCAAGACTGGAAAGGTATTGCTGCTGACGGAGGATAACAAGGAAGGGAGCATTATGAGCGAAGTATCAGCCATTATTGCCGAAAACTGCCTGTTTGAACTGGATGCACCAATCAAGCGCCTTGCAGGTCCCGATGTTCCGGCAATGCCATACGCGCCAACAATGGAAAAATTCTTCATGGTTAATCCGGATAAGGTCGAGCAAGCGATGAGAGAGCTTGCAGAATTTTAAAGAGAGGAGGAGCTACCATTGCCAATCGAACAAATTAAAATGCCCCAGCTCGGCGAGAGCGTTACTGAAGGGACAATCAGCAAGTGGCTGGTGTCCCCAGGGGACAAAATAAATAAGTATGATCCTCTTGCAGAGGTTATGACGGATAAAGTAAACGCCGAAATTCCTTCTTCCTTTACCGGGACCATCAAGGAATTAATTGCCGCGGAAGGTGACACACTTTCTGTGGGCGAAGTGATTTTGACCATCGAGGTCGAAGGTCCGGGTGTAGCGGAAAAACAAAAAGAGGGCGGTACAGCGAGCTCTGACGTTTCGCCATCTGCAGCGGGCGAAACAGATGCTAGTGCTCCGCCATCCGATACAGGCGGAAATAAAGCAAGGTTCTCACCTGCGGTCCTAAAGCTGTCCCAGGAGCATGGAATTGACTTGTCACGTGTCAAAGGAACTGGCGCCGGCGGACGGATTACGAGGAAAGATGTTCAAAAAGCAATTGAAAATGGGCTGCCGGAGCCTGTTGAAAAACTGTCTCCAGCTCCAGCAGCGGAAACGAAGGAAGCTGTCCCTGGAAAGCAAGCCGGAGCTCAGGCTCCTGCAACTGCTTCCCAAGCACCAATTCCACTGGGTGCGGGTGATATGGAGATTCCTGTAACAGGCATCCGCAAGGCGATTGCCGCGAATATGCTCCGCAGCAAGCACGAAATCCCACATGCCTGGACAATGGTTGAAGTCGATGCCACAAGCCTTGTTGAATACCGGAATAGCCTGAAGGACCAGTTTAAAGCCAAAGAAGGATTCAATCTCACTTTCTTCGCTTTCTTTGTTAAAGCTGTTGCCCAGGCACTGAAGGAGTTTCCGCAAATCAATTCCATGTGGGCCGGTGATACAATCGTACAAAAGTTAGAAATCAATATTTCCATTGCGGTCGCTACAGACGATGCTTTATATGTACCTGTCATTAAAAATGCTGACGAAAAGACTATTAAAGGCATTGCACGGGAAATTGCCGAACTGGCAGATAAAGTGAGGGGGGGCAAACTCCGTCCCGATGATATGCAGGGCGGTACATTTACCGTGAACAATACCGGGTCCTTTGGCTCTGTCCAGTCGATGGGCATCATTAATTATCCGCAGGCGGCCATCCTGCAGGTCGAGTCGATCGTCAAGCGCCCGGTCGTCATGGGCAATGGCATGATTGCGGTTAGGGACATGGTCAACCTGTGTCTATCCCTTGACCATCGGGTTCTTGATGGACTTGTCTGCGGCCGTTTCCTTGCCAGGGTTAAAGAAATCCTTGAAAATATCTCCAAAGAGACAACACCAATATACTAAAGTACCCGGGAAAAGCATTGCTTGTTCAATGCTTTTCTTTTTTAAAAGGAAGTACTACAATAAAAGAGGGATATTATTTGAAATTTTTTGTTTATTTTTCCGGATTTGAAGGGAGGGAAAAGCTGTCCATGACAGGGCAGTGGTTCTTATGAAACTTGAAGAAGTCAAGAACATGGCTTTTCCGCGGGCGACCATGGAAGATTGGAGCACAAAGGCGGAAGAATCCTTAAAGGGCCGAAATATTGAAAGCCTTGCCAAACATACATATGAGAATATCCAACTCAAGCCATTATATTCCAGGGAGGACATTGATGTATCCCATTTGTCTGGCTATCCGGGCCAAGCCGATTTTAGAAGAGGGATTCATGCGTCCGGATACCAGGGGCACAGCTGGCATGTGGCCAACCGGATAAATTATGCAACATTAGAGGACCTGGAAGAGAAAGCAAAGAAAGCCTTTTCTTCGGGACAGACAGCTTTGGCATTCGAAGCGGATGCAAAGCTGTTTGCGGATGAGGAAAGGCTATGCCGCTTGATAGCGGATTATAGCAATAAGGGACCACTTAGCATTATCGCGGATGGGGTCCAGGATACGTTCATAAAGACGGCGGCAAAAGGCGCTGGCGGTGCAGAAAGCATGGCTACCGGGTTTATCGCTGCAGACCCGGTTGCCGAAGCAGCCGGTGCAGGCGGTTTTCCAAAGGAGGAAAAGGATGTTTTTGCGGAGTGGGAGCAGACACTGAGATTTGCCGACACCTCCTTTCCGGATGTGAAGACCATTCTTGTCAACACGGCCCCTTACCATAACGCCGGTGCAAATGCTGTACAGGAGCTCGGAATCGCATTGGGCACCGGGGTGTTTTATATCCAATCGCTTCTAGATAATGGCTGGGATCTTGAAAGGGCATTAGGAAAACTGGTTTTCCACTTTTCGATAGGCGGAAATTTTTTTATGGAAATTGCCAAATTGAGAGCAGCCCGATTGTTATGGAACAAGGTCGCAGAGGCTTATGGAGCAGATGGGGAATCCGGGAAAATGACCATTTCTGCTGAGACATCCTTATTTACAAAGACAGTTTTCGATCCCTATGTTAACCTGCTTCGTGCCGGAAATGAAGCTTTTGCAGCGGTGCTCGGAGGAATTCAGTATTTAAGTGTATCGCCGCTTGACATTGCCTCTGGCCGTTCAACGGCCTTTTCAGAGCGGATTGCCCGCAATACCCAGCTTATTCTTAAAGCCGAAGCCCATCTTGAGAGGGTAGCAGATCCTTCCGGAGGATCGTGGTATATTGAATCTGTCACACAGGAACTGGCAGAAAAGGCATGGGGTTATTTCCTGCAGATAGAAGAGCGGGAAGGAGTGCTGGCTGCATTAAAGTCAAACTGGCTGCAGGAGGCCATTTCTACGGTCAGGGCCGAGAGGGACAAGGATGTGTTTTTGCGCAAACAGAGCATCATTGGGACAAACGTGTATGCGAATGCTGCCGAACAGGCGAAAGCGAAACCTGTCGAGGTTGAGGAGTCTAAGGCCGCCTTTAAACCCCTGGCAGCCTGGAGGCTGTCCCAGCCTTATGAAGAGCTTCGGTTTAAAGCAGCTGCAATCGAAGAGAAAACCGGATCGAAGCCTGCTTTGGGCCTGATTTGCCTCGGAAATTTAAAGCAGTATAAAGGAAGAATGGATTTTATTACAGGCTTTCTGGCCTCCGGCGGGATTGGCACGCAAAAAAGTCCGGACGTGGAGAAGACAGAAACAGCATTTGATTTCATTGAAACTTCCAATCTAAAACATTTTTGCCTTTGCGGGGACGATCAGCAGTATAGCCAACTGGCAGTTGAACTGGCAAAGGAAATCAGCGTCAGGTATCCCGATGTTTCGGTAGCCTTGGCAGGATATCCCGGCATGGAGGATAGACAGGCACTTACCCAAGCCGGTATAAAAAATTTCTATCATATGAAGAGCAGCCAATACGAGAGTCTTTCACATCTGTTAAATGAAATGGAGGTGGCAAATCATGGGCAAAAAGCCTGATTTCAAGAAGATTTCCCCATACTCTGCCTCAAAGCAGCCTTCACATGAGGAGTGGAAGCGGAAAGCGGAAGCCGAGATTGGAAGGTCCATTGATGATTTATTGTATGAGACGAACGAAGGTATTAAGCTTAAGGCACTTTATACGGAAACAGACATTAAAGGTTTGGAACATTTGGATGACAAGCCAGGTTTGCCTCCCTTTACACGCGGGCCGTATCCGACCATGTATGTGAACAGGCCCTGGACCGTCAGGCAGTATGCGGGTTTTTCCACAGCGGAGGAGAGCAATGCTTTCTACAGACGGAATTTGGCAATGGGGCAAAAGGGCTTGTCGGTAGCATTCGACCTGGCCACCCATAGAGGCTATGACTCCGACCATCCCCGTGTTGTCGGCGATGTCGGAAAAGCCGGGGTTGCGATTGATTCGATCCTTGACATGAAAATCCTTTTTGACGGCATTCCGCTTGACCAAATGTCCGTCTCGATGACAATGAATGGAGCTGTCCTGCCTGTCATGGCTTTTTACATCGTAACGGCCGAAGAGCAGGGTGTCAGTCAGGAAAAGCTTTCCGGGACCATCCAGAATGACATTCTAAAAGAGTATATGGTCCGGAACACTTATATTTATCCGCCGGAAATGTCCATGAAAATCATTGCTGACATTTTTGAATATACATCCAAATATATGCCCAAGTTCAACTCTATCAGCATTTCCGGCTATCACATGCAGGAAGCCGGGGCCCCCGCTGATATTGAGCTGGCCTATACACTTGCTGACGGGCTTGAATATGTCAGGACAGGGCTGAAAGCCGGCATCGATATTGATTCTTTCGCACCAAGGCTGTCGTTCTTCTGGGCAATCGGCATGAACTATTTCATGGAGGTAGCGAAAATGAGGGCGGCCCGGCAAATTTGGGCGAAAATGATGAAGTCCTTTGAACCTAAAAATGAAAAATCAATGGCTTTAAGGACCCACTCCCAAACATCAGGGTGGAGCCTGACGGAGCAGGATCCGTATAATAACGTAATCCGCACCCTCATAGAAGCACATGCAGCCGCAATGGGGCATACACAGTCGCTCCATACCAATGCCCTTGATGAAGCAATCGCCCTGCCGACCGATTTTTCGGCGCGAATTGCCCGCAATACCCAGCTTTACCTTCAGGAAGAGTCGGGAATCACGAATGTCATCGATCCTTGGGGCGGAAGCTTCTATGTGGAAGCTTTGACCAAAGAGCTGGCCGACCGCGCCTGGAAACATATTGAGGAAATTGAAAGTCTTGGGGGAATGGCGAAAGCGATTGAAACGGGCCTCCCTAAAATGAAGATTGAAGAGGCGGCCGCACGCCGGCAGGCCCAAATCGACTCGGGCAAGGAAACCATCATTGGTGTTAATCGGTATCGCATGGATCAGGAGGATCCTCTTGAAATTTTGGATATAGATAATACAGCGGTCCGCCAGAAGCAAATCGAAAGACTTCAGCACCTGAAATCTTCGCGTGACCAGGAAAAAGTATCTGAAGCATTGTCGGCACTTGCCTTAGCGGCGGAAACGGGTGAAGGCAATCTTCTGGAATTTGCTGTCCAGGCTGCAAGGGTACGAGCCACACTTGGGGAAATCTCTGATGCGGTCGAGAAAGCTGCGGGACGGCATAAGGCTGTGATCCGCTCAATTAGCGGAATATACAGTTCGGCTTACTCAAACGAGGAGGAAATGGCAGCGGTTAAGGAAATGACGGATGAATTCCTTGAGCAGGAGGGAAGACGGCCAAGGATTCTAATAGCGAAAATGGGGCAGGACGGACATGACCGCGGCGCGAAGGTAATTTCAACGGCCTTTGCCGATCTTGGTTTTGATGTTGATATCGGCCCGTTGTTCCAAACACCGGGAGAGACGGCCATGCAGGCTGTCGAAAATGATGTGCACGTCATTGGCATCAGTTCTCTTGCAGCCGGCCATAAAACGCTGCTGCCACAGCTGGTGGAAGAGCTGAAAAAGCTTGGCCGCGAAGACATAGTCGTCGTTGTTGGAGGAGTCATCCCTGCACAGGATTATCAATATTTGCTCGATCAGGGAGCAAGTGCCATTTTTGGACCGGGGACCGTGATTCCGGCGGCGGCCCAAAAGGTCCTGCAAACCGTGTATGAACGGTTGGGATACGAGGAAGTGTCAAGATAGATGGGAAATGACAAGAAACCAGAATGGTACGATCCTGATGATCCCAGGCAGTTTCAAAGTGTCGTCCGAAAAGGCATTTCCCCTCCTGAAAATGGTGGGGATTCCCGCTCGGTCAAGCGGAGCAGGTTTGTTAAAAAATCCAGGCTGGATATCGACGTTGAAGAACTTGCCGGGCAAATCCAGGATGGAAGCCGAACTTCGCTTGCGCGCGGAATTACCCTGGTGGAAAGCAATGCGGAACATCATTTCCAAAAAGCCCAGCAGCTGCTTGAAAAGCTTTTGCCTAAAACGGGGAATGCCATCAGGATAGGCATCACGGGAGTTCCGGGAGCCGGAAAGAGCACATTCATTGAAGCTTTTGGAACATACCTTTGTAATCTCGGCCACAAGGTGGCCGTACTGGCTGTCGATCCAACCTCCAGCCTGACGGGAGGAAGCATACTAGGGGATAAAACAAGAATGGAAACGCTCGCCAGGAATCCCCAGGCGTTTATCCGCCCGTCTCCTTCTGGTGGAAAATTGGGAGGAGTACATAGGAAAACGAGGGAAACGATGCTTCTTTGTGAAAGTGCCGGATTTGATGTCATTCTTGTCGAGACAGTAGGGGTCGGCCAGAGCGAAGTCATTGTCAGGGACATGGTGGATTTTTTCATGCTGCTTGTACTGACGGGAGCCGGGGATGAGCTTCAGGGAATGAAGAAAGGGATCATGGAGCTGGCAGATGCCGTCATCATTAACAAAGCGGATGGAGACAATGTAGCAAAAGCAGATAAGACGAGGCGTGAATATGGCCGGATTTTACATTTCCTGCAGCCCGCTACAAAAGGCTGGGAAACCAAGGCTCTTACTTGCTCCTCGCTTTACGGAACAGGAATATCCGACATATGGAGGCTTATCTCGGAATTTGAACATAGTACACAGCAGTCGGGAGTGTTTGCCGAGAGAAGGCGGCTGCAGACAAAGGAATGGATCCACTCCATGATCATGGATCAGCTGCAGTTCAGCTTCTTTCATCATCCGGACGTTAAAACGCTCCTTCCCAAAGCCGAGAACGAAGTGATTTCAGGAAGCAGGCCTGTGGCGGCTGCAGTGGATGAGTTGTTTAAGGCCTATCTTGGCCTTTAAGGCAAAAAAAGGGGACAGCGCAGGGAATGGCGCTGTCCTTATCTAGGGAGTTTAGGGGTATGGATCTAGCTGTATTGTTACTATTCCCCGTCCCCTGATGGATAAACACATTTTTCAGAAAAAATTTCTTGTTTGAAAAAAATGTGTTTGTCTTGTTAATATATAGATATGAAGCGAGATTATGCTTACACTAAGGAGTGATCATTTTGAGTATGGATTTTAATTTTTTTATGAATGACGTAGTCCGCCAGGCACGTGATGAAATCAGTGCTTCTGGATATAAACAATTAAAGACACCGGAAGAAGTGGAAGAGGCTTTTGCCCAAAAAGGCACTACTCTGGTCATGATCAATTCTGTCTGCGGCTGTGCCGGCGGGATTGCCCGGCCAGCTGCTGCACACGCCCTCCATTACGACAAGCGTCCCGATCAGCTGGTTACCGTATTTGCCGGCCAGGACAAAGAAGCCACCGAGAAAGCTAGAAGCTATTTCACTGGCTATCCGCCTTCGTCCCCATCCTTTGCGCTCTTGAAGGATGGACAGATCATCACGATGATTGAGCGCCATGAAATCGAAGGCCATGATCCAATGGCGGTTGTCCAAAAGCTTCAGAATACATTTGAAGAACACTGCGCAGAGGTCTAAGGGAAGTTTTGACTCAACAATATATCTGATAGAATAAAAAGATGATACAGGTGATCATCTTTTTATTTTTTTCGGGGAGACAAGGACATGAAATTTAAAATAGGATACCGTACATTGAAAACAGCCGTAGGTACAGCGAGTTCCATCATGATTGCCCAATATGCCGGACTGGAACATTTTACCTCTGCAGGAATCCTGACAATCCTGTGCATCCAGGTAACGAAGAAGCGCTCGCTTCGGGCTTCGTGGGACCGGATTCTTGCCTGCCTCATTGCCATGGTGTTCTCAACTCTCTTTTTTGAAGGAATCGGCTACCACCCGGCTGTAATCGGCTTGATGCTTCTGTTGTTCATTCCGACCGTTGTATTGGCAGGGGCCAGGGATGGCATTGTGTCAAGCAGTGTGATTATCCTCCATATATTCTCGGCTGAACAGGTTACAGGAGGCCTGCTGTTGAACGAGGTGGGAATCATCCTTATCGGCATTGGCGTTGCATTGATTGCCAATCTCTACATGCCCAGCGCAGATGCCAAACTGGAAGAATACCAAAAGCGAATCGACGAAAATTTTAAAAACATCTTTCATGAAATTGCCAATTACCTGAGAAGCGGAGACAGCAGCTGGGGGGGCAGGGAGCTTCCGGAAACTGCACAGTTGATCAATGAAGCAAAGACGCTCGCTTTTCGGGACATAGAGAACCATTTTTTACGCGAGGAGAATCTGTATTATCAATATTTTAAGATTCGCGAAAAGCAGTTTGATATTATTGAAAGAGTTTTGCCCGCTGTCACGTCCATTCCCCTCCATGTAAAGCAGGCAGACATGATCGGTGACTTTGTGGAGATACTTTCCCAAGGGGTCCATCCCGGAAATACGGTGCTATATTACCTCGAGAAGCTTTACAGGCTAAGAACTCAATTTGAAAAGATGGAACTCCCTAAAACAAGGGAAGAGTTTGAAGCAAGGGCCAACCTCCTTCAATTTTTAAAAGAGATGGAAAACTACCTTCTCCTTAAACGTTCCTTTAAGGGTTTGAAACATGCCGAAACCATGCATCACGAGTCCTCACCGGAAGCAAACTAGGAAAAAATGGGCAGGTGATTGTACATGAAGGCAATAATCCTTGCTTCTCTTTTTTCCTTCGCTGTTTCCCCTATTTGGCCGCTTGGGGAAAATCCTCTTCCGGGAGATCCATTCATTGTGGTAAACAAAAAAACCAATGAAGCCGCGCTGATTAATGAAAATGATGTTCAATTCATTACCCGTGCGGCCACGGGCAAAACACCGGATTTGACGCCCGAGGGATTATTTACAGTTACAGTAAAAGCAGCAGATCCCTATTATCGCAAAAAAGATATTCCAGGCGGCGACCCTAAAAATCCGCTTGGAAGCCGGTGGATTGGATTCGATGCTGAACATACAGATGGACGCACATTTGGCGTACACGGAACGAATGATCCAGAGTCCATCGGCCAATATATCTCTCAGGGCTGTATCAGGCTGCATAATGAGAGTGTAGAAACTCTGTATAACCTTGTGCCCCTTGGAACAAGGGTCCTGATTACCGCGTCGGACAAAAGCTTCTATGAGCTAGGAGTCGAGCATGGGGCAATTAGGCCCCAATCACAATAACAAAAAAAGGAAGGGCTCCGCCATCTAGCGGGCCCTTCCTTTTTTCTTATAGAAGAAAATAAAATTTTCTGTACTTATATAACTGTCCAGCTCCAGCGCCTAGTCCCTCGAGTCATAAGCCACTCCGGAATTGAAGGCAAAGAACGCCTTCTATTCCGGAGCGTCTTATGCTGGTCGGGGCTGTACAAGGCGCTTCCGCTTTTCTTATAGAAACGTCGCCACTCCTGCAAGAAGAGTTGAGGCAATCATGGTGAAAAGCATGATATAGATGATGATTTTCCGGGTGTTGCGCTTGCGCAAGTCCATCTCCCCCTTCAGAGCCTGTAAGTTTGTCCTATGGTTATTATACTATACGGGGAAACGAGTTTCTACAATCCTAATTTTAGAAGGATTTGTGAAATTTATGTCGAATATAGAAACTATTAATTATATTCTAATATTATTTGGAGGCTTGAAGATGATCAAAAAGGTGGATCACATCGGTGTAGCTGTCAGGTCACTGGAAGAGGCATTGCCCTTTTATACAGATGTATTGAGATTGCCTTTGCTCGGCATCGAAGAGGTTGCCAGTGAGCGGGTGAAGGTAGCGTTTTTAAAAGTTGGCGAAGTGAAAATTGAGCTCCTGGAGCCAACCTCGAGCGAAAGCCCGATTGCCCGTTTTATTGAAAAGCGGGGTGAGGGAATCCATCATGTGGCTCTCGGAGTGGATTCAATTCAGGAGCGGATCGATGAACTAAAGGACAAGGGTATTGCGATGATACAGGACAAGCCGAAAAAAGGTGCCCATGATGCCCTGGTCGCATTCATGCACCCTAAGTCAACTGGAAGCGTTTTATATGAATTGTGCGAAAAGAAGGAGAGAGAGTAATGGCTGACATCTATGAAAAAATAAATGAATTGTATGACCGCCGCAGGGAAATCGAGCTGGGAGGCGGCGATGAAAGAATTGAAAAGCAGCATGAAAAAGGCAAGCTGACAGCAAGGGAAAGGATTGACCTCCTCGTGGATCCCGGCAGCTTTGTCGAGCTGAATCCTTTTATTGAACACCGGTGTACGGATTTCGGACTTGAGAATCAAAAGGGACCCGGCGATGGGGTTGTTACAGGCTACGCAAAGGTGAATGGCCGTCCGATTTATCTGTTTTCCCAGGACTTTACCGTTTTTGGCGGAGCACTCGGGGAAATGCATGCCAATAAAATCGCCACTGTCATGGATCTGGCCGCCAAGAATGGGGCGCCATTCATTGGGCTGAATGACTCGGGCGGAGCAAGGATCCAGGAAGGTGTCGTGTCCCTCGACGGGTATGGACAGATTTTTTACCGGAATTCCATTTACTCGGGGGTGATTCCGCAAATTTCTGTCATAATGGGGCCTTGTGCAGGCGGAGCGGTATATTCTCCTGCCATTACGGATTTTGTTTTCATGGTTGAAAACACCAGTCAAATGTTCATTACTGGGCCTAAGGTGATTGAAACGGTAACAGGTGAAAAGATTACAGCAGAAGACCTTGGCGGTGCCCGCGTACATAACACTATCTCCGGCAATGCCCATTTTTACGGAAGCACAGAAGCTGAAACGCTTGAAATGGTGCGTGCGCTCCTCAGCTATCTGCCTCAGAACTTTGAAGAGAAGCCTCCACGGCTGGAAGCGGACCTTGACGATGACTACCGTCCCGACATGACGGATATTGTGCCATTTGATGCCATCAGGCCATATGATGTGCGCGCGGTCATTGCGGAAACAGTCGACAAAGATTCGTTTTTGGAGATACAGAAGGATTTTGCGAAGAATATTGTCATCGGCCTTGCCAGGGTTAAAGGAGAGGTGGTTGGACTTGTCTGCAATCAGCCGAAGTTCATGGCGGGCGGGCTTGATATTGACTCCTCGGATAAAGCTTCCCGATTCATCCGTTTCTGCGACTCTTTTAACATTCCGCTTATCACCTTTGAGGATGTCACAGGCTTCTTTCCTGGCATCAAGCAGGAGCACGGCGGCATTATCCGTCATGGAGCAAAGATCCTTTACGCCTATTCGGAAGCGACAGTGCCCAAATTGACGGTTATTTTGCGAAAAGCATACGGCGGTGCATATGTCGCGCTGAACAGCAAGTCTATTGGCGCCGACCTTGTGTTTGCATGGCCTAATGCGGAAATTGCCGTTATGGGGCCACAAGGGGCAGCCAATATCATATTTGCAAGGGAAATCCAAAGCAGCCCGAATCCGGAAGAAACACGACAGCAGAAGATTGACGAGTACCGTGAGAAATTCGCCAATCCATATGTAGCTGCCAGCCGCGGCATGGTGGACGATGTCATTGATCCGCGGGAAACACGGATCAAAATCATTCAGGCCCTGGAAATGCTGCGAACCAAGAAGGAAAGCAGACCAGCAAAAAAACATGGGAATATTCCACTTTAAAGACTCTTAAATTAAAAATTTGATGGGATAAAGCTGCTGACGGTATACTAAGATAGCATTACATAAGATGGAGGTCCTTAATCAATGATTAACAATGAACGATTGCTAAATGAATTTCTCGAATTGGTGCAAATCGATTCGGAAACAAAGCATGAAGGCGAAATTGCCAAAGTCCTGAAACAAAAGTTTCTGGACCTGGGCGTCGATGTGTTTGAAGACGACACCACTGCTCAAACGGGGCACGGAGCCGGAAACCTTATTTGCACCCTGGCCGGAACCAAGGAGGGCGTGGATCCAATCTATTTCACCTCCCATATGGATACGGTTGTGCCTGCCCGTGGCGTCAAACCTTCCATCAAGGATGGATATGTTGTGACTGATGGAACAACAATCCTTGGGGCGGATGACAAGGCTGGACTTGCGGTCATGCTGGAGACAATCACTGTCCTAAAAGAACAGCAGATTCCCCATGGAACCATTCAGTTTATTATTACAGTGGGCGAGGAGTCCGGGCTTGTCGGCGCCAAAGTTCTCGATCCATCCCGTCTGACAGCCAAATACGGGTATGCTCTTGACAGTGACGGCAAAGTGGGAAATGTGATTGTTGCTGCTCCTACACAGGCGAAAGTGCTGGCGAAGATTTATGGAAAAACGGCGCATGCCGGAGTAGCTCCAGAGAAAGGCATTTCTGCGATTACAATGGCTGCCAAGGCTGTTGCGAAAATGCCGCTTGGCCGCATTGACGAAGAAACGACAGCCAATATCGGCCGCTTCGAAGGAGGAACGCAAACAAATATCGTTTGCGATTATGTGGAAATTTTGGCGGAAGCCCGTTCCCTGGTGCCGGAAAAAATGGAAGCACAGGTTGGCAAGATGAAAGAAGCCTTTGAGAGTGTGGCTGAACAAATGGGCGGCAGAGCAGATGTCCAAATTGATGTCATGTATCCAGGCTTCAAATATGGCGAAGGCGACCAGGTGGTTGAAATCGCCCGCACCGCAGCAAAGAAAATCGGCCGAAGCTGCGAACTTCTGAAAAGCGGAGGCGGCAGTGATGCCAATGTGATTGCCGGTTTTGGAATTCCGACTGTCAACCTTGCTGTCGGCTATGAAGAAATCCATACGACCAATGAAAGAATGCCAATCGAGGAACTCGAGAAGCTTGGCGAAATGGTCATCGCAATCATCCAGGAAGTTGCCGGACAATAAAGGAGTAAAAGAGCATCCGCGTGATGCTCTTTTTTTACTTAGTTCACAAAACATTCCTATCTGTTTACTCTTTCACAATCTTTATTCCATTACTATAAGGGTAATGAATAAATTATCCAGGGAAAGGGATGCACACGCCTATGCCAAAGCTGTTGTATATTACAGCCAATCCAAAAAGTGATGTCCGCTTATCAAAAGGAGCGCAAATCGGGGAGGTTTTTCTCGATACTTTCCTGCAGGAACGCCCGGATGTCGAGCTTGAAAGAATGCATTTATATGAGATGGAGATACCGCAGATCGACATGGATCTATTGTATGCCCGTGCCAAGCTTTCCTTTATGGGATACAGCTTTGAGCAGCTATCGGCAGGGGAGCAGGAGAAATTTACTGCCATGCACGCCCTGGCAGACCGGTTCATTGATGCCGATTACTATGTTTTTGTGACGCCTATCTGGAATTTGGGGGCACCTGCCATTCTTAAGGCATTTATGGACAATATGTTCCTCATTAACAAAACATTCATTTCTACCCCGGAAGGCCCAAAAGGGTTGCTGACGGGAAGGAAAGCGATTCATATCCAGACACGCGGAGGCATTTACTCAACAGGTCCACTGGCGGACTTCGAAATGGGAGACCAATATATCACAAAGGTGCTCACTTTCCTTGGGATGGACGTCATGGATACCGTGGTTGCGGAAGGAATGGACCATTTCCCAAAAAAGGCGCCGGAAATCATGGCGAAAGCCAAGGAAAAGGCCGTGGAGTCTGCCAAGGAAATGGCAGGAAGCAAGGTTTCCATCCAACTAAAAGCTGGTCTATCCTAAACCCGCAGCCATGCGGGTTTTTTCATGAATTCCGGCTGAATTGCGAGGAGCGGAGCCTCTGTTATTTTTACAAGGGAATGCTAAAATAGAAGCAGATTTTCTTTAGGATGTGAGGATATGAAAGAGATGTATCCAAAGAATGGACGGGTCATCCTGCATGTGGATATGAACAGTTTTTATGCCTCTGTCGAGATGGCCAGCAATCCGTCGCTAAAAGGAAAGCCGCTGGCTATTGCCGGGAATCCCGAAGAGCGGCGGGGAATCATCGTGACCTGCAGCTATGAAGCCCGCAAGTTTGGCGTTAGGACGACGATGCCGCTTTGGGAAGCCAAGAAGCTTTGTCCGCAGCTGATCGTCATGACACCCAATTTTGACAGGTATCGGGCCGCTTCTGCCGAAATGTTTGAAATCCTGAGACAGTTCTCGTCCCTTGTAGAGCCAGTTTCGATTGATGAAGGTTATATTGATATTACCGGCAGCCAAGAACTTGGCTCTCCAATGGCGATTGCCGAGGATATCCAAAAGACAATTCTCGAGCAGCTGGACCTGCCTTGCAGCATAGGCATCGCCCCAAACAAATTTCTTGCCAAGACAGCTTCGGATATGAAAAAGCCGCTGGGCATCACCATTTTAAGAAAGCGCGACATCCCCCATATTCTCTGGCCGCTGGAAGTAGGAGAAATGCATGGGGTGGGAAATAAAACAGCGGAAAAACTGAAAGGGATTGGAATTGATACGATTGGGACGCTGGCAAAGTCCAATGAAATCCAACTAAAAGCCTTGCTTGGAATCAATGGGCTCAGGCTGAGGGAAAGAGCAAATGGAATCGACAGAAGGCCGGTTGACCCCGAGTCTGTTTTTGATTTTAAAAGCATTGGGAATTCAACCACGCTGCCCAAGGATATTGCCAATCAGCAGGAACTGATCAGGGTGCTCGAGCGGCTCTCTGAACAGGTTGCTGCAAGAATGAAGCGAAAACAGGTGCTCGCTGAAGTCATTGGCATCACCATTCGATATAAAAACAGGAAGACCATTACAAGAAGCCACAAGCTGGAGAATCCGATTGGGCGAAAAGAAGAGATATTAGCGGAGGCCAGGCAATTGTTCATCAAAAACTGGGATGGGAATCCAGTAAGGCTGCTTGGCATAACAGGGACAGGGCTGGTGGAGGCGGAATCGGCCGTAAAGCAGCTGGACCTATTTTCTTATGAAAAGGATGCGGAAAAAGAACCCCTGATGAATACAATGTCCATGTTGCAGGAAAAATACGGGAACAATATCATTGGCCATGCCTCAAGCCGGCTCCGGCAGAGCCAAGGGGCGTCAGGGAGGAATGATACCAGCTTCAATAAGGATTTTCTGCAGCAAAGAAATCAGGAGAAACCTAAAAAAGAGTAATCAATCAGGTGGTTATTTTTCACACTGATAGTTAAAATATAAAACGAACAGTATGCTTGTTATTTGCAAACTTCGGTAACTTATTGCTAAATTAGAGTGTACTCATTTTATCAACTATAGAACAGTTAGAAGGGACGTCGTAAAATGTCAAAGCAACAAATCGGAGTCATCGGCCTTGCGGTCATGGGAAAAAACCTGGCATGGAACATGGAAAGCAAGGGCTATTCAGTATCCGTCTATAACCGTTCCCGCGAAAAAACGGATGAAATGCTGGAGGAATCAAAAGGAAAAAATATTGTTGGCACTTTTTCCATTGAAGAATTTGTCCAGTCATTGGAGAAGCCGCGTAAAATCATGCTTATGGTTAAAGCAGGCGGACCAACCGACGCAACAATTGAGCAGCTGAAGCCGCATCTGGAAAAAGGGGACATCCTGATTGATGGCGGAAATACCCTTTATACGGATACACAGCGCCGAAACAAGGAGCTAAGTGAACTTGGCTTCCACTTTATCGGGACTGGTGTTTCCGGCGGAGAAGAAGGAGCACTCAAAGGACCTTCCATCATGCCTGGAGGCCAGAAGGAAGCGTATGACCTTGTGGCACCTATCTTTAAGGATATCTCTGCCAAAGTAAATGGCGAGCCTTGTACTACATATATTGGTCCCGATGGAGCTGGCCATTATGTAAAAATGGTGCATAATGGGATTGAGTATGGGGATATGCAATTGATCTCGGAGGCGTACTTCCTGCTGAAGAATGTCCTGGGCTTGACCGCAGAGGAGCTGCATAAGGTATTTTCCGAGTGGAACAAAGGAGAGCTTGACAGCTACCTGATTGAGATTACAGCCGATATCTTTACTAAAGTCGATGAGGAAACGGGCAAGCCGCTTGTTGACCTTATCCTGGATACAGCTGGCCAGAAAGGAACTGGGAAGTGGACAAGCCAAAGCGCCCTGGATCTTGGTGTGCCACTGCCGCTTATTACGGAATCCGTATTCGCCCGTTTTATTTCAGCAATGAAAGACGAGCGAGTGGCTGCCAGCAAAATTTTGCGCGGCCCTGAGGCGGCACCTTTCACCGGAGACCGCGAGGCGTTTATCGAGTCAGTCAGAAAAGCATTGTATATGAGCAAAATCTGCTCTTATGCCCAAGGATTTGCCCAAATGCGGGCGGCTTCCGAGGAGTACGGCTGGGACCTCCGTTATGGCGACATCGCCATGATTTTCCGCGGCGGCTGCATCATCCGTGCCCAGTTCCTTCAGAAAATCAAGGAAGCCTATGATCGGGATCCTGGCTTGAAGAACCTTCTTCTTGATCCATATTTCAAGGAAATCGTCGAAAGCTACCAGGGTGCATTAAGGGAAATCGTAGCCGTCTCTGCCCAAAACGGCATCCCTGTCCCTTGCTCTGCGTCTGCTTTAGCGTATTACGACAGCTACCGGACAGAAACGCTGCCTGCCAACCTGCTGCAGGCACAGCGCGACTATTTCGGTGCCCATACGTACCAGCGTGTGGATAAGGAAGGCATCTTCCATACTGAGTGGATGAAATAGGATTTTGAGTTAATAACCAAAAACAGCAGTCCAATTCGCAACTGAATTGGACTGCTGTTTTTGGTTGGGTTTCTGGGATGTCATTGTTGATTTTTCATATAGGCAAAGAGTTTATAAGCGGAGAAATTCCGGTTAATGTATATATCAGAGGCTTTCGAAGCAGAAATAAGCGGACTTATTCCGATTAACCTCTCAATATCGGAATAAATCTTAGGATAAAATGAATATAAACGGAAAAACTTCCCTTATTTTTCGGGAAATGGTGGTATTTCCCGATTTAAGCGGAAATTGTCCGCCTATTTTTCAAACTTGGTATTGGAAACAACTTTGGAAGCCAGCCTTCACTGTAGAATGATGAAAAAAAGAGTGTTCCCCAAGGGACTTCTCCCTGGAAACACTCTTTTCAAATTAACAGGTTTCTACATCTAAATCAGTGACCGGCCACCAGAAAAATCCGTCTTTCTCCAACAGCTCATCAGCTGCTTTTGGTCCCATGGTGCCTGATTCATAATTTGGGAAGCTTTCTTTTTCATTTTCCCAAACGGCGGAAATGTTGTCGACAAAGCTCCAGGAAAGGGCTACTTCATCCCAGTGGGTGAAGTTGGTCGCATCTCCCCGCAGGCAGTCATACAGCAATTTTTCATACGCTTCAGGCGTATTCAGGCCATCTATGCCTTTGTTTGCATAGCTTAGCTTGACAGGAGTGGAATTAAGAGACTGGCCGCTCCTCTTTGCATTGAAATAGAGGGTGATGCCTTCTTCCGGCTGAATGTGAATAACGAGAAGATTCGGATTGACGGAACCTTCCTGCTTGTTATATAAATCCATCGGGATATCCTTGAATTGCACGACAATCTTGGTGGATTTTGCTGCCATCCGCTTTCCTGTCCGGATATAGAATGGGACTCCTGCCCAGCGGAAATTGTCAATCATCAGCCTGCCGGCCACGAATGTTTCCGTATTCGATTCAGGGCTGACCATCTCTTCCTGATTATAGGCCGGGACTTCCAGGTCCTGGATTTTCCCTTTTCCATACTGGCCTCGTACAAAGTATTGATTGACATCACTGTCCTTAATTGGACGCAATGCCCTGAATACTCTAACTTTTTCGGACCGGACTTCATCGGTTGTCAGGCGGATTGGGGGTTCCATGGCCAGCAGCGCGACCATCTGGAGCATATGGTTTTGGACCATGTCCCTTAGAGCCCCGCTCTTTTCATAATAGCGTCCGCGTTCTTCAACTCCAAGAACTTCGCTGGATGTTACCTGGATGTTTGAAATAAAGCGATTGTTCCAGAGCGGCTCGAAGATGGCATTGGCAAAGCGGATGACCTCGATATTTTGGACCATTTCCTTGCCGAGATAATGATCTATCCTGTATATTTCATCCTCGGAGAAAGCTGTCCTGATTTGATTGTTCAATACCTTTGCTGAATCAAGATCATGACCGAATGGCTTTTCAATCACAAGCCGCTTGAACCCTTGAGTTTCCGTAAGTCCATCCAGTTTCAGATGTTCGGCAATGGTACCGAAGAATTCCGGAGCCATTGCCAGGTAAAAAATCCGGTTCCCTTTAAGTCCATAGTGGCTGTCCATTTCCGTTGCCAGCCGATTTAACGCTGCATACGAATTCGAATCCGTCACATCGTGAGAGTGGTAGTAAAATCTTGAAGCAAACTCATCAATTTCGCTGTTTTCCGCACCATCGGGATTTACTGACTGCTTCACATTATTCTGAAATTCCTCGTTGGTCAGTGTCCTTCTTGCGACGCCAATTACAGCAAAGCGGCCAAGCTGCTCTTTTTTAAACAGGTTATATAGGGACGGGAACAACTTTCGTTTCGCCAGGTCCCCTGTTGCACCGAAAATCATGATTAACGCAGTGGGTTTTTCGATTTGTGCCAATGTCAAGAACCTCTCTTTATCTTTAATGTGTTACCTATGTAAACTACTCTGTACAAGTATAAAATTTTAGCTGTTTTATCGCAAATTGGCAAATGAAAGATGTCTATAGTTTTGTTCCGGCGCTTCCAATTTATCCTCCCAATTGTGATATAGTAGTAGCAGAATCTTTATAGCCCGCTGTCCGCGCGGCAAACGGGCTCCATAAAAGGAGATATGAAACATGGAAGTTTTTTTTCTTGGAACAGGGGCAGGCATGCCCGCCAAGCCGAGAAATGTTTCCTCTGTCGCATTGAAGCTTCTGGAGGAAAGGGGCTCTATCTGGCTTTTTGACTGCGGCGAGGCTACACAGCATCAAATTTTACATACAAATATTAAACCGCGCAGGATAGAAAAAATCTTCATTACCCACCTGCATGGAGATCATATTTATGGATTGCCGGGCCTGCTTTCCAGCCGTTCGTTTCAGGGCGGAGATACCGAAGTAGCGGTATATGGTCCTGCAGGCCTGAAGGATTATATAGCGGTCAGCCTTAAGGTGAGTAAATCCTATTTAAGTTACCCAATTAAGATAGTTGAAATTGAAGAAGGCATCATCTACGAAGACGATCAATTTATAGTTGAAGCCAGGCTTCTGGACCATGGGATTGCTTCCTATGGATACCGTGTCATCGAAAAGGACAGGCCGGGGACGCTGCTTGTGGACAAGTTGAAAGAATCCGGCGTCCAGCCTGGGCCCATTTATAAAAAAATTAAGCAGGGTGGCTCAGTGGAGCTCGAAGACGGCCGTATGCTCCATTCTGCAGAGTTTCTCGGTCCTGCCCAAAAAGGCCGTGTGGTGGCGATTCTTGGCGATACCAGGACATGCGAAGCTGCCCGCATTCTTGCTGCCGGTGCCGACTTGCTCATCCATGAAGCAACCTTTTCCGGGGGGCAGGAGGAGCTCGCCCGTGAGTATTTCCACTCCACTACCCTGCAGGCGGCTGAGACGGCGCTGAAAGCACAGGCTAAACGGCTTTGCCTTACCCATATCAGTTCGCGATTTGATCGGGAGGACTGGAAAATGCTCGAGCAGGAAGCGAGAAGTGTATTTCCGGACACCGTGGTTGCTGAAGATTTTATGGAAATAACGGTCCCTTTGAATTGAGTGGCCTGGCTTCCGGGTGCCAGTCGGCTTAAATCTTGCTAAAATCCTAAACAAAACAGTTCTTCATACCTTGATGAAGAGCTGTTTTCACTAGTATCCGGGACGTAAAAACTGCTTGAAAAGAGAATAGTTAGTCAAAAAGCAGCGTGGGAAAAACTATATGTTTTTCCCACGCTGCTTTACTAATTTTGGAAGAAACCTAGTTTGTTGCTGCTGCCCATAAAGACATGATAAAGACAACTTCTCGACTTATTATGGACTTGTTACCATAATTATGTGAAATGTATAATCAGTTGAAGATTCTAAATATTTAAAATGAAAGGAGATTTATTATGGGGAAAAAATGCTATCGAAAATGGCTTTCGGGTGCCTTAATTGTAGTGTTGATTACTAGTTTCTTTCAATTCAGTGCAAGTGCCGAAACAAATAAAGATCAGCCTGTGGTTGCAAAATTGAATGGCCGCGGTTTTAAAGAAGTGCAGAATCTGGGTACTCCTGCTACAGGTGCGGTTGTTACCGATGCAATATTTGGAAAAGAGAATGGTAAAGATGTTGTTTACACAACGGCAAACGGAGGGTTATTTAATGTCATTGATGTTAAAAACAATACGGTTCTCTTTAATGAGCAATTAAGAAAAGTAAATCAGGTTTGGACACATAGTATTGCTCCGGATGGAACCGTATATATTGCTGGATTAGCAGAAAAGAACGCAGGGGAACTTTGGAGTTATTCACCAGAAACAAAATCTGTTAAGAATTTAGGGATTCCAGATGCAAGCCATCAATTCTGGAGCAGCGCAACAGATGAGGATGGAAACGTCTATATCGGAACATACAAAGAAAAAGAAGGAAAGATTTTTAAATACGATGTTTCTAAACAAGAATTTGTTGATTTAGGAAAAGTAGATGTGGAGGGTGATGCTAGTTATGTACGGTCGTTGTCCTACCACAACGGTTTTGTATATGCAGGCTTAGGGGTTACTGGAAATGTATACCGGATTAATACAGAGACTCTTGAAAAGGAGAAAATCACCAAAAATGCACCTGACATTCTTGAAACAACAGTTGAAGGAATGGGATTCGCTTATGATATGGAGGTAGCTGGAAAGTACCTTGTTGTCAGATTTAGTGAAGTAAGTGCTATTTTGTTTTATGATTTAGATTCACAAGAATGGATTAAGGAATCTGTAATAGGTAAAATCGGTGATGGTTCTGAAGATGACTATGGGGCTTTTGGATATTCCCAATTAGCTGTGCATGATAACAAAACCTACGTGATTAACAATCGTCATATTATGGAGATTGATCTAAACACACTGGAAACAAGGGAAACTGGTATACGTTATCCTGCAGGATGGCGGGGTAGTGCTCTTATTGACTTTGGGGAGGATTTCACAGATCTTCGTCTTGTTTCGGTAAAAAGATCTGGAGAAATTATGACCGTGGATTTGGCTGCCAATAAGATAATCGATTTACCATTAGCGATGAATGGTAATTTGCCGTTAGATTTGCATAGTCTTGGGCTTGGTCCTGATGGGAACCTGTACATGACGACATACCCTGGAGGTCCCAAAGGGGCAAGATATAATACGAAAACAGGTGAAATTACCACGTATTCTCAAGGTCAAGCAGAAGGCATGGTGGCCGGAAATGGCTCTGACATGTATTTTGGAATATACTCCGGAGCATCTATTCAAAAGATGAATACAGATACACTAGGAATACAAACACTTTTCAACTTATATGATGAGTATGAACAAGACCGTCCATATATTATGAAATTCGAGAATGAAAAACTATTAATCGGTACGATTCCATACTATCAAAAATTAGGAGGAACGTTAACCATCTATGATCCTGCTTCAGGAGCAAGAGAGACGTACAGGAATGTTGTTCAAGACCAAAGTATCGTTGGACTTGCTTATAAAGATGGGAAGATTTATGGCTCTACCTCAATCCGAGGAGGATTGGATATAGAACCAACTGCCAAAAAGGCAAAAATGTTTGTGTGGGACGTCGAAGGTAAAAAGAAAATTGCAGAATTTGAATTGGACTTCCCAGAATTGGATACACCACCAATGATCAGCGGGTTAACCTTTGATAAAGATGGTTTGTTATGGGGAGCAGTTGACGGAATATTATTTGCGATGAACCCCCAAACGTATGAAATTGTAAAATCTAAGAATCTGTATCCGAATATCAAAAATAGAGGGATGTGGAGACCTGTTCATATCCTGTTTGGTGAAGATGGTTTACTGTATACGGATATCGGTGGGAAGCTAACTGTTGTGAATCCAAAATCCGACGATCTCAAGCATGTTAGCTTAATTGAGTCTGGGCCTGAGGTTTCGTTTATCGAACTAGCATACGATAACGAAGGCAATCAAAATATTTATTTTATAGACGGTGACAGCAAATATTTAAAAATGATTCCTGTCATTGATGGAGGTAAACTGCCTGTTGTACCCGTATACGAAACAGTGCCAGTATCCTTTGCAAACCAAGGGTTTGAGGAATTAGCCGGAGTAGATAACCGTATTCCAGGCTGGTCATCTTTATTTACCCTTACAAATAACGTTTCGTATGGGATAACCAATGAAAAGTCCAAAACAGGAGACTATTCCTTGAAAATTACGGATAGGGCTGCAAATGAAACAGTGTTTGTCGTATCAGATCCAATTCCGGTTACAGCTGGTGTTGAGTATACGGGTTCAGTTGAAATGTATTTAGAGGATGGCAGTGCAAGCTTCTTTATACGTTATTTTGATGGAGCTGGTAAACAAGTTGGGGCAGACCGGGATGGTGTCAACATTATACATGTTAGGGGCGGACATAAACAATGGCAAACTGTACGTGCTACTGTCACTGCACCTGATCATGCAGTATCTGCAAAATTATTTGCAGGGGCTTCTAACTTCTTTACAACATCAGGGGCGTATTACGATGATTTCAAACTTACTTTTGAAAGAGAAGTTGTACTGGATAAAGTTGTTATCTCCGCAGAAGATACGTTACTTCAAGGTGAAGAAATGGAAACGGAACTGTCTGTCCTCCTTACGAATGGAGAGTCAGTCGATTTAGACGAAGTTGATGTCGTATGGGCAAGCAGTTCACCGAAGGTTGCAACAATAGAAAACGGGAAAATCTCCGCGAAAAATGCAGGAACTGCCGAGGTTCAGGCAATCGTGACTTACCAAGATAAAGAATACATGTCGAATAAACTTACAATTAAAGTCAATGTCACCACAGGTACATTAGCCATGCAGATCACAGAGCTTCAAGCATCAAAACAAATCGACCACTCGTTAGCAAAACAACTAACAAATCGATTAAAACAAGCTGAGCATTTTGATGATATAGGCTATGTCAAACAAGCACAAAAACACCTGGATGACTTCACAAAACATCTAAATAACAGTAATGCTGATAAAGAAATAAAAGAAATGCTAACCAACAACGTAAACGCAATAGGGGAATGAGGCAAGGCAGAGACAGTTTTACAGGAAAATAGTTTATGAAAATAAAAAGTACACCGGCTATGATAAATCTCCCGTTGTACTTTTTTATCTTAATTGATATCCACAATTGATCAGAGCGCCTTCATTCCAGGTGCGTCTTATGCCTGTCGCCCCTGAGCAAGCCGCTTCCGCTTTTCTTATTCCCAGCCTCGTTTGTACTGCTCTGGCGATTGTATGCTTACGCCTAGTTCTTTGGCGGCTGTACGCGGCCAGTAGGGATCACGGAGCAGTTCCCGGGCAATGAAGACCAGATCGGCACGCTCGTTCTGGAGGATCTCTTCCGCCTGGATACCGGTGGTGATCAGGCCGACCGCTCCTGTCGCAATTTCGGCTTCCTGCCGGATTCTTTCCGCTAATTTCACCTGATATCCCGGGTAAACGGGAATCCTTGCAGGCACTACTGCACCTGAGCTGACATCGATGAGGTCAACTCCCTGTGCTTTCATCCATCCAGCCATCACAGCATAATCAGCAACGTCCAGACCGCCTTCCGTGTAGTCTTTGGCAGATATCCTTACAAATAACGGGCCATCCCACACAGATTTCACCTCATCGATAATTTCCCGGAGGAACAAGTACCGCTTCTCCTGTGAGCCGCCATATTCATCTTCACGTTTATTGGTGAGCGGCGATAAAAACTGGTTAATTAAATAGCCGTGCGCGGCATGGAGTTCTATGACATCAAATCCAGCTTTCTTAGCCCTTTCTGCTGCTTTCTTAAAAGCTGTTATGGTTTCATGGATGTCTTCTTTTGTCATTTCCTTCGGCTGCTTGTATTTTTCGTTGAAAGCCAGGGGGGACGGAGCGATGATTTCTTCCGGGAGCATCGCTTTTCTTCCTGCATGGGCAATTTGAATGCCTGCTTTTGCCCCGTGGCGTTTTATGCGCCTGACAATCTCTCCGAGTCCCTCAACATGATCGTCGCTCCAGATTCCCAGATCCTGAGGGGAGATTCTTCCCTGGGGAGTAACGGCCGTGGCCTCGAGAATGACAAGTCCAGCCTGGCCGACGGCCCTGGTTTCGTAATGGGTATAATGCCAATCTGTCGCCGCCCCATCTTCCTTTTCAACGGAGTACATGCACATTGGCGCCATCACAATCCGGTTCTTCAATGTCAGTCCCCTGATTTCATAGGGAGAAAATAGTTTTCTTTCCATTTTTAAAAAACCTCCTTCAATATTTCCAAGTATATCAGGAGTTTTTAAGGATGTTTACTCAGAAAGCTTGATGGGCTGCTTGCCGCTGCCCAGTTCAGATGAGAGGGCTTCTCCCATTTTTCGGGAATGATTGGCCGCCTCCTTGATGCAGGAGATAAATGCCTCCTGGACGCCGTGTTTTTCCAAAATGGCGATGCCAGCTTCCGTGGTTCCCCCGGGGCTGGTTACCTGCAAACGAAGCTCTTCGGGCGTTTTTTCGGATGTGGCCATCATCGCCGCGGCACCAATCAGGGTCTGGACAATCAAGTCTTTGGCTAGTTTTTGTTCAAGGCCGATTTCAACCGCACTTTTTTCCATTGCTTCAACGAGATAATAGATGTATGCCGGACCGCTGCCGGACAGCCCGGTGACAGCATCAAGCTGTTCTTCCTGGACAAAGGCTGTGAAGCCCACTGTATCAAAAAGCTTTTGGGCAATCCTTTTTTGCGCCTCGGTCACCCTCTGGTTACCAGCGATGGCCGTTGCCGATCGGCTGACTGCTGCAGAGGTATTGGGCATGGCCCTTATGATGGCCAGCGGCTTTTCGGCCGCTTGTTCCATCGTTTCCAGGGATACCCCGGCCAGGACAGAAATCAAAAGGATATCATCCCTGAGAAAGGATTTAAATTCATTGATGGCACCGGCAGCATCCTTTGGCTTCATGGCCAGGATGACGGCATCCGCATCCGCAAACAGTTCATTGTAATCATAGGAACCATTTATTCCGTAGGTTTGTTCAAGCTGTTTCAGCTTCTTTTGGTTATTTCGGTTTGTTACCCAGATTTGGCTGCCTTTCAGCAAACCATTTTCAATGATGCCGGACATTAGCGCCTCTGCCATGGAACCAGCTCCGAAAAATACGAGCTTCTTCATTTCATTGTTCCTCCAATTTTATAATGTATGGAAAAAATCCATAACGACCGATAATAAAGTAAAAAGAACCTTCCATCCTTTAAAGGATGAAAGGTTTATTTTTAATAGTGATTATGCTTTAAATGGGCATTCGCTGTCAAGGTATGGGGAAAAGTTTTTTGTCTTTTCTGAAAAGTTATCCAGGGATAATGACAATCCGGGCTATTTTCGGTAAACTTGATTTTGCAAGGCCTATTAAAGTTACATAGTCTTTATGGAAATATAACGTTTTTAAGGAGAAGAACATGGCTGAATGGAAAAATGGAATTGCCAAACTGACATTGCCCACACCGTTTCCGGTAGGAGATGTCCATACTTATTTAATAAAAGGGGACAGACTTACCCTTGTCGACGCAGGGGTCAAGACAGACGAGGCATGGGAAGCATTCAGGTTCCAGCTGGCACAGCTGGGGATTTCTCCGGAAGAGATTGAGCAGGTAATTCTGACTCACCATCATCCGGACCATGTCGGGCTCCTGGATTTCCTGCCAGCTTCGCTCGAAGTTCATGCCCACCCGCTGAACGAAAGGTGGGTGAACAGGACCCCCGATTTTGCTGCAGAGCATAACCGGTTTTTTGCGGGATTGTATCGTACCTTTGGCGTCCCGGAATCCTTTTATGTGCCTTTTATGCAAAGGATGGCAAAAATGCTCCGTTTTTCGTGCAACCGCCCCTTAACTGGATATTTGCATGAAAATGACATTCCTGTTGGGCTCCATGACTGGAGAGTGCTTGAAACCCCGGGGCATGCCCAGGGCCATATTGCTCTTTGGCGTGAAAAGGATGGCGTCCTGATTGGCGGGGATGTCCTGCTCGCTCATATTTCGCCCAACCCGCTCCTTGAGCCGCCGCACCCTGGCAAATTGGAGCGCCCTATGCCGCAGCTGCAATACAACGAATCTCTAAGGAAGCTCCAGAAATATCCCGTATCCCTTGTGCATGCCGGGCATGGAGAGGACTTCGGCGATATCGTCCCCTTAATTGAAAAAAGGCTCTTACGCCAGCATGAACGTGCGATGAAAGTGAAAGCGATGCTGAAGCAAGGGGCCAAGTCTCCTTTTGAAATCTGCCAGCACCTTTTCCCGGCTGTCTATCAAAAAGAGTTAAGTTTGACGATTTCAGAAACAGTGGCACAGCTTGATTACCTGCAATCGCTCGGGGAGATTACGATAAAAGAGGATGAAGCGGTCCTGCTTTATGCCGCCAAGTGAGGTGTTCGAAGTGCGAGAAAACCGTTTGAAGGATAAAAATATTATCATTACAGGGGCTTCAGGAGGAATAGGAGCCGAAATGGCCCGCCTTTGTGCCCGGGATGGCGCTAATCTTGTCCTGCTCGCCCGCAGTATGGATAAGCTTGAAGCTTTAAAAGCGGAACTTGAAGGGAGGGGAGTGAAGGTCATTGCCAGAAGCCTTGACGTTTCCGACACGGATGCTGTCCAGAGGGTTTTCAGGGAAGTTCTGGCTGAAATCGGCCATTGCGATATTCTTGTCAATAATGCAGGTTTTGGTGTATTTCGCCATGCCCATGAGGCGGATTTCGCGGAGATTCAATCCATGTTCGATGTGAATGTGGTTGGCCTGATGGCCTGCACTTCAATGGTGCTTCCCGGCATGAGGGAGAAGCGGAGCGGCCATATTATCAATATCGCTTCCCAGGCTGGCAAAATCGCCACTCCCAAATCGAGCGTATATTCCGCAACCAAGCATGCAGTCCTGGGCTATACGAACAGCCTGCGCATGGAGGTAAGCGATTTTGGCATTTATGTCACTTCTGTCAACCCTGGCCCGATTGCAACAAATTTCTTTAATATAGCGGATGAACAAGGTACATATGTCAAAAACATCAAGCGCTTTATGCTTCAGCCTGAGTATGTTGCCAAACAGGTGGTGGACCGGATGATGACTAGGACAAGGGAAATCAATCTGCCGCGCTGGATGAGTGCGGGGAGCACCATTTACGCGCTCTTCCCGCGGGCATTTGAACTGATTGGCAAGCGCGCGTTTAACCAAAAATAATATTGGCACACAATGTGCCGTGGGGAAACAATCACAAGTGGATTGTTTCTTTTTTTTTTGCCCCAGGAAAATACAGAACTGCTGCCATAATAACCTGTTTTTATGAACTTCCTCGTAAAATTTCCATTGAAACCGAACGCATATTCGCTTAATATAATGGGTATAATGAATTACAGAACAAATGTTCCGTTACTTTTCCAGTGTAAAGTTATGGAAATTAAATCCGGAAGGAGGATACGAAATGATCGATTACAGCGACATGCAGCAAAATCAGATTCTATGTGTAGACATGAAGAGTTTCTACGCCAGCTGCTCTGCGGTGATGATGGGGCTTGATCCCCTGGATTGTTATCTTGCCGTGGTCGGCAACTCGGATCGTTCTGGCAGCGTTGTGCTGGCAGCGTCTCCCCGTATGAAAAAGGAATTTGGCATTAAAACCGGATCAAGGATGTTTGAAATTCCCAAGGATCCCCGCATTACGATTGTCGACCCGCAAATGTCCACTTATTTAAGGATCTCCACTGAAATCTCCCGGGTATTCAACCGTTATGCCCCCAAGGAAGCTATCCATACCTATAGTGTCGACGAGAGTTTTATTAAGGTGGATGGCACTTCGAAGCTTTTCGGCGGTGCCTGGACCGTTGCTGAAAAAATCCGGAGTGACATTGAACGTGAATTTCAGCTTCCGTGCGCGATAGGCATCGGTCCGAATATGCTGATGTCCAAACTCTGTCTCGACCTTGAGGCGAAAAAGCACGGAATTGCACAGTGGACTTATGAGGATGTAGAGAAAAAGCTCTGGAAGGTCTCCCCGCTAAGGGAAATGTGGGGAATTGGCCGGCGCGTCGAAAAAACGCTGAACAGCATGGGAATCTTTACGGTAGGCCAGCTCGCCCGCTATGATTTGGAAAAGCTTGAGAAGAAGTTTGGAATCATGGGCAACCAGCTGTACCATCATGCCTGGGGAATTGACTTTTCGGAAATTGGCGCCCCGATTCTTGAAGGGCAGATCAGTTTTGGAAAAAGCCAAATCCTTCTTCGCGATTATAAGGAAGAAAACGAGATTAAGCATGTCATCCTGGAAATATGCGAGGAAGTGGCACGCAGGGCGAGGACCCATAAAAAGGCAGGCCGGACCATCAGTTTTGGCCTTGGCTACAGCCAGGATGAATTCGGCGGCGGGTTTCATCGCTCCAGGACAATTGACCGGCCGACGAACGTGACGATGGAGCTTTACCGAGTCTGCCTTGAATTGTTTTCGGAAAACTATGCCGGAAAGACGGTGCGCAGCATCTCCATTTCACTGGGGAACCTGATTCAGGACAGCCAGTTTCAACTTGACCTTTTTGATAAGGATGGCTGGAGAAAGCATGAAATCGGCTACACGATGGATCGGATCCGCTCCCGTTTCGGTTCAGCCTCCCTGCTCCGGGCTGTTTCCTATACGCCAGCAGGAACAGCAAGGCACAGGGCAAAACTGGTCGGCGGCCATAAAGGCTAAAACAGAGAGAAGGGAGAGGACGTAAAATGATTCGTGACCGCGGAAGAATAAAATGGACGTCAATGATGCTGCCTGAACATGTCAAAATGCTGAAGGATTGGGCATCGGAAGACGAAGATGAACAAGAGAAGGAACTGGATGAACAGCAGCTTGAACAAATGAATGAAACGATTCTTGAAGCAATGGAGTTTAATCGGCCTTTGGCGATAACATACTATCGGCAGCGGAAATATGAACTGGTCGTTGGTACGATTCACTATTGGGATCAAATCACAGGCAAGATGCATGTCGTTGACGCCTTTGGGGAAGTTCACCGCATCGGACTCTCAGCCATTGCCGATGTCAGGGTGGCAGAAGGCCAGGAAGATCCTCGGTAAAAGAAAAAAGCAATGGCGTCATGGCCATTGCTTAAGCCTGTTCGGAGTCCTTGACCGGGGCGCGGACCGCCGATTCAAACTTTCCTTTGTGCGTTCCATCGCAAAAAGGCTTATTGTTGCTCAGCCCACAGCGGCAAAGCGAGAAAACCGGCTTTGTTTCAAAAACATTTCCCTCGCCATCAAGCAGCTCGATATCTCCCGTAATCCTCAGTGATCCGTTATCATTGACCTTGATTTGCACTTTCGCCACAAAAAACACACCCTTCCCAAACAAATTGCATACCTCAATGCTAAAAGGGAATGTCAAAAAATGCAAGCATAAATAGTCTGACTAATTGAAAAACTGCCTGCGCAATGATGATCAGTCCGCTGTTCCTGATTCCGGGATTCCGTAATGGCCGAGGAATTCATCGAGAGCTTTTGTGTATTCCTCCCGGTTTTCTGCCAGGGACCTTGCATGGGCGCCGTTCTCGGCAAGAAATAGCTGCTTCGGCCCCAATTTCCGCTCATAAAGCTCGTGTGTCATTCCGGGCAGTATATAATCGTCTTTCCGGCTGTGAATAAACAGAACAGGCTTTTGGATGTTCTCAACCGCTGTAAGGGGTGAGACGTCCTTCAGGGGGTAACGGTCACGAACTTTTAAAAAGAGCTGTGCAACTGGAACCATGACCTGTGGCGGCAATTTTGTGTCCTCCCTGACAACATGGGCCAGCTGTTTTGCAAAATCAGAGTAGGGGCAGTCGGCAACATAAAAGTCAGCTCCATCTTCAATCAGCCCCGCATATTGCAGCATAGTGGCCGCACCCATGGATTCACCGTGAATGCCTAAAAAAAGGTCATCCCCCTTTTGCTTCCTGAGCCAGTCGATGACAGCCTTCAAATCGAATTTCTCATAATACCCGTAGCTTGTAGTCTTCCCGCCCGACTCGCCATGCCGGCGCTGGTCATAAATGACGGCATTGAACCCTCTTTCAATAAAGAGGTTCATGTACTTGACAGAGGACATTTTGCTCTCCGTCACGCCATGGCAGAATACAACATAACGATTGTTGTTATAGGGTTCTACAACAATCGCTTTTAAGGAGTAGCCGAAAGGAGAGGGGATCATGACCTCTTTTTGCGGCAGAGCCTTAAAGTCCGCGAGTTTAAGGAAGCCCGCCTCCTCATCCCGCTTGATAACCTCATTTTCGGCTTTGTTTTTAATAAACATAATCCGGTTAGTGAGATAGATTCCTGCTGTGGCAGCGAGCAGCAGAAATGAGAATAAAAAACGCAGCGTCCTCCGCAAAATACAACCCCTCCGGCAGTTTCTCATATGGTGAAGCTACAGTTAATTTTACCATCACATGAGGATGCAGACACCAAAAAACCGCTCAAATCGAGCGGTTTCAGCTGGAAGAAGAGTTCATCCTTCGCTCCGGCTTTGCCGATTGGTTGGATGGATAGCTTGCTCAAGGTCCTCGGCGGCGATTTTCTGTTTCACATTGTCGGCATGCGGCTTGCCTTTCTGGCTGTAGCCTTTGTCTCGTTTTCTGCTCATTATGCTGGCTCCCTCCTCTGAATGCCTTCATTTATAAGATGGCTTTGGAATGAGTGTTCATGCATGGATTTTTTCAGGAAACTTCATGCAATAAAAAGGAATATGTTGATTTCACTCGAATTATAAGAGTGAGAACAGAAGAGGGAGGATGAACAAGCAATGCAAAATGATGCAGTGATTGTCAGTGCTGTCAGAACAGCAATCGGCAGTTTCAATGGTAGTTTGAAGAATATTTCGGCGCCCGAACTCGGTGCCGTGGTCATTAAAGGGGCGCTTGAAAAAGCTGGCCTTGGACCGGACCAGGTGGATGAAGTCATCCTCGGGAACGTCCTGCAGGCAGGATTGGGACAAAACCCGGCGAGGCAGGCGGCCCTGAAGGCAGGTTTGCCGGAGACAGTATCATCCATGACGATCAATAAAGTGTGCGGTTCCGGATTGAAGGCAGTTCATTTGGCTGTACAGGCAATTGTTGCGGGAGATGCAGAAATTGTCGTGGCAGGCGGCATGGAAAATATGAGCCAGGCGCCTTATTTGCTGAAAAATGCGCGCGATGGATTCAAGATGGGCGACCAAAAGCTTGTCGACAGCATGATTTCCGATGGGCTGTGGTGTGCCTTCAACGACTACCATATGGGAATGACGGCAGAAAACCTTTGCGCAAAGTATGAAATCGGGCGAGAGGAGCAGGACCGGTTCTCAGCATGGAGCCAGGAAAAAGCCGCAAAGGCAATCGCGGAAGGGAAATTTAAAGAGGAAATTATTCCGGTTAAGATCCCGCAGCGAAAAGGAGACCCCATCGTGTTTGATGTGGATGAGTATCCAAAAAAAGGAACGACCGCAGAAAAACTGGCGGGCCTGCGTGCAGCCTTTAAAAAGGATGGAAGCGTCACGGCAGGCAATGCGTCGGGCATCAATGACGGTGCAGCGGTGCTGGTCGTGATGAGCCGGAAAAAAGCCGAGGAACTTGGCCTGAAGCCGCTTGTTACAATCAAAGGGAATGCAAGTGCGGGTGTAGACCCAAGCATCATGGGCATCGGGCCTGTGGAAGCAGTTAAAAAGGCACTTAATAAAGCTGGCATGACGATGGAAGAAATCGAGCTGGTTGAAGCAAACGAGGCTTTCGCTGCCCAATCTCTTGCAGTAGACCGGGAGCTGAATTTCAATAAAGAGATTCTGAATGTAAATGGCGGCGCAATCGCGCTTGGGCATCCAATCGGTGCGAGCGGAGCCAGGGTTCTTGTGACCCTCATTCATGAAATGCAGCGAAGAAAAGCAAAGACTGGGCTGGCAACGCTATGCATAGGCGGAGGCCAGGGTGTCGCGACCATTGTGGAACTGGCTTAGATTAATTTGAAAGCGGTAACAGAAACGCCCTGTGCAGGGGCGTTTCTATTTTCATCGAAGATTGTTATAATTTTTCCGTTGCAGCCATATTATTGTGCTTATTAAACAGAAAAAGAGGGAACTTCATGAAAAAGAAGAAACAAGTGAAACAGCAGGCTAAAAAAGAGGATAAACCGGTCACGCTTGGCGACATGCTGAATAAGGACCTTATGTCCCAGCTGAAAGCCAAACAGCAGGAATTGAAAGAAAAGGAAGAAAAGGAGAGACAGAAGCAAAAAGAAGAGGCATTCCGCAAAAAACGGGAAGAGCAGCGCCTGCGTGAAAAGAACATGTCCTTTGAAGAGCTATTGGCCCAAAGCGAAATGGACTGGAAAAAATTCAAATGATTTAATTGTGGAATTTGCGAACATGCATGGTTAAAATGGTGCCTGACCCTCACTACAGTAAAGTATTAACGCACTAACTGGTGCCTGACCCTCACTATAGTAAAGCGTTAACGAACTAAATTGGTGCCTGCCCCCACTGGGCAGGCACTTTTGTTTTGGCAAATTTGTTCCTACCTATGCTCGCTATACTTATTCGCCCTGGTGAGCTCCTGGATAAGCCTTACCTCCTCTGAAGAAAGCGGGCTGCTGCCCGCAGCCTTGGCATTAGCCCGAACCTGGCTGACAGAGCTTGCTCCGGTTACGACCGAGGCGACAGCCGGATGGGCCAGGTTGTATTGCAAAGCCACTTCTTCAAGCGGCCTTGATGCTGCAAGTCTATCTTTCAGCTGGGGCAGAAGCGCACCCAATTCTTCATGGCTGTAGTCAAGGAAGCCTTTCCCGGAAGCCGTTTTTTCCGGAAACCGGTCGCTGAGCAGACCCTTTGCGACCGTTCCCCTTGTAACCACGCTGATGCCATGCTCGTGGAGCAGCGGCAGGGCTTCTTCCTCGGGACGCCGGTCGAGCATGCTGTATTGCATCATTACGGAAACTATCGAGGATTTCGCGATATATTCCCGAATCACATTCGGCCTGATGGAAGAAATCCCGTAATAACGGATCAAGCCCTCAGCCTTAAGCTCTTCAAAAGCTTCAATTGTTTCATCGATATTATCTTTGATTGTCCCGCCATGAAGCTGATACAGGTCGATATAGTCTGTCTGCAGCCGTTTAAGGCTTCCTTTCACTGCATCCTTGATATGTTCCTTCGAAGGATCCCAGCTCCAGCCATCTTTATTCTCGTTCCAGCGGTTTCCTGCTTTTGTGGCAATGATCACCTCGCTTCGGACCGCTTTTAAAGCTTTGCCGACAATCTGTTCATTTTCGCCAAAATCATATAAATCGGCTGTGTCAAAATAATTGACGCCTGCTTCAAGTGCAGCCCCGATAATATCGCCGGCCTTCTTTTCGTCTGTCCCAAGGGACATGCAGCCAAGGCCCAGCACGCTTACATGCAAATCAGAGTTTCCCAAAAGGCGTTTTTTCATTGTGTCCACTCCTTTTTCTCCATTCTATCGAATAGGAGCCGGGGACTACAACTAATCTGGACGGGGCAAGCTTTTGGAGACTGCCTCCGTCCAATCTTTGACCAGCACATATTCCTTGCTGTATTCCCGGAGCTTTTGCCTAATTTCCCACGCCTTTCCGGACATCGTGAATCCATTGCGGTACACATAGACTTTCATCACCATACTCCCTTCAGACAAGTATGATAAAATGTATGAGCATTGAATTTCGGATTAGAACAGGAGTGGAAAAATGAACTCGCTAGAAGAAAAAACTTTACGTACGGAAAATATCTTTAGCGGCAAGGTCATCAGCCTTCAAGTAGAGGAAGTGGAACTCCCTAACGGAAAAACATCAAAGCGGGAAATCATCAAGCATCCTGGGGCTGTTGCCGTGATCGCGGTGAATGATGAAGGTAAAATCGTGATGGTGGAGCAGTACCGGAAAGCGCTGGAGAGAACCATTGTGGAAATCCCTGCGGGCAAGCTTGAAAAAGGAGAGCAGCCCAAGGTATGTGCCGTCCGGGAACTTGAAGAGGAAACAGGATATGTGTGCGGCAAAATCGAGTGGCTGATTTCTTTCTATACCTCTCCGGGTTTTGCCGATGAACTCGTCCATTTGTATGTAGCCACAGGACTGGAGAAAAAAGAAGATGCAGCCCAAACCGATGAAGATGAGTTCGTCAACGTAGTGGAAGTAACGGTCGAAGAAGCGCTGAACCTGATAAGGGAACAGAAAATATATGATGCAAAGACTGCTTACGCCGTACAGTATTTGCAGATGAAGAAGGCACTTGAGAATAAATGAACCCATACTATGCCGATCTGCATATTCACATCGGAAGGACAAATACGGGAAGGGCCGTAAAAATTACCGGAGCAAAAACGCTGACCTTATCGAATATCATTGCTCATGCCCGCGATAAAAAAGGGCTGGATATGATAGGGATCATTGACTGCCATTCCCCTGAAGTGCTGGATGAAATGGAGGCGCTGCTTGAATCCGGGGAACTAACTGAACACCCTGATGGCGGATTGATGTATGGCGGATTAAGCATCATTCCTGGTTCCGAGCTGGAGATCAACAGTGAAGAAACGGCAGGGCCCATCCATGTTCTTTGCTTCTTTCCCAATTTGGAGACAATGCGCACGTTTTCCCGCTGGCTGGCATTGCATTTGAAGAATATCCACTTAAGCTCCCAGCGTGTGTATACGAGCGGGAGAGAGCTGCAGCGGAAAACGAAAGAGCTTGGCGGACTGTTTATCCCGGCCCATGTGTTTACCCCTTTTAAAAGCCTTTACGGCAAAGGAGTCAGGCACTCTCTTACCGAGGTTTTTCAACCGGAAATGATTGATGGAATCGAATTGGGTTTAAGTGCCGACACTCTTATGGCGGACCAGCTGGGGGAACTTCATGCTTATACGTTTTTGACCAATTCAGATGCTCATTCCCTTGGGAAAATTGCAAGGGAGTATCAGAAAATCGATATGGAGGAACCCACTTTCAGGGAACTGGCCAAGGCACTAAGGGGGGAGGATGGCAGGCGGGTGGCCGCCAATTACGGCCTCGACCCGCTGCTTGGAAAATATCACCGCACCGTCTGCGCCCATTGCCTTACGCCCATGGCAAGTGAACCAGGAAAATGCCCGGAATGCGGCCATGCCAAATTCATTAAAGGGGTGTCCGACCGGATCGCGGAACTAAAATCGGCAGGAATCGGCATTTCCCGGCCGCCCTATGTCCATCAAGTGCCTCTTGAGTTCATCCCTGGGCTGGGGCCCAAATTGCTCGAACGTCTGCTTGACCACTTTGGCACCGAGATGGATGTATTGCATTCGGTGCCAGCGCCGGCATTGAAGGAAGCTGTACCGGCGGACATCGCTGATAAAATCATAAAGGCGCGCAGCGGCGAATTGGGAGTTCATGCCGGCGGAGGCGGCAGGTACGGGAAAATCATTAAATAAGGCTTGGGCTTAAGATTTCTTTCTAGTAAAAACTCACGGGAAATTGCTAGTCATAGAAACAATCCTCCTGCATAGAATCTAATATCCAACTGTCGGGAGGAAAAGCCATGAAGAAACGAAAGTGCCAGAACATTGCAGCCGACCATTTACGCGAATATTCCTCTATTTATTTGTTTGTTGTTGTGCTATTTTTGATGGGAGTCATCTTCGGGGCAGTGATTGTCAACAGCCTTAGCTTTACCCAAAAAGAAGATTTGTTCTACTATCTATCACAATTTTTTGGACAGGCTGCCTCAGGGGAAGCCGCAGGTGCAAAGGATCTGTTCGTCCAGAGTTTCCTTCATAACAGCAAGCTGATCGGTCTGATCTGGCTTCTTGGAATATCCATTATCGGCCTGCCGGTCATTCTTGTTCTACTATTTATCAAGGGGATGACCGTGGGTTTTACTGTGGGTTTTCTGGTCAATCAAATGCAATGGAACGGATTTCTGCTGTCATTTGTATCAATCCTGCCGCAAAACCTTGTGATCATTCCGGTTTATATTATCATGGCGGCCATGAGCCTGACCTTTTCTTTAAAAATGATCCGCAATCAATTTATCAAAAGGCTGAACCAGCCGGTAATGCCGATGTTTTTCCGGTATTGCTTCTCCTTTTTGGCCGCCGTTGCGGTTGTTGCCGCAGCCGCGGGGGTAGAGGCATTCATTTCACCCGCCTTTCTGAAGGCAGTCATCCAATCGATGAACTAAATGAAATGGTTGTTATTTGATAATGATTATCTTTTCTTTTTTATAATTATTTTATTTTGAATCTCTTACCTGTTCCTGCTATAATAAAGAGTGACAGTGGCGGGGGAGTGAAACATACGAAATGGAAACCAGAATCGAGAGAATCAAAAAACAGCTGCATTCGTCCAGCTATAAACTAACGCCTCAGCGTGAAGCAACTGTTCGAGTTTTACTTGAAAATGAAGAAGACCATTTGAGTGCTGAAGATGTTTATCTTCTTGTAAAAGAAAAATCACCAGAAATAGGTCTTGCAACTGTATACCGGACACTTGAACTTTTAACTGAACTTAAAATTGTCGATAAAATCAACTTTGGAGATGGTGTATCGCGCTATGATCTCCGCCAGGAAGGCGCTGCCCATTTTCACCATCATCTTGTTTGCATCGAATGTGGAGCGGTTGATGAAATACAGGAAGATTTGCTTGAAGATGTTGAAGAAGTTGTCGAGAAAAACTGGAATTTTAAAATTAAGGACCACCGCCTGACCTTCCATGGCATTTGCTATCGTTGCCAGGATAAGGGCAAAGGCAGACAGGAAGACCCAACTCAAAAAGCTGAAGTTTAACGGACTCTTTCCCGCATGCGGGAAGGAGTTTTTTAATGGGCAAAGCAGGTGCGTAACGGGCAGTAGAACAGAGTGAACCCAATGGTGCAGCCGGAAAGGGGAGTTTCTGGCTCCTAAATCGGAGTTCATGTATATAAATGGTTCGTGTTGGCATATCTTGTACTAATAAGATATTCGGAGGAATTTATATGAAAGCCGTATCATTGGTTCTGCACGCTTTTAAAGTATTTATATTGTTTACCGGATGCACAATCCTCTTTTACTATGGTATTATGTGGGTGAATCAAGAGTATCAGAATTACCATCGGTACGATGAACCGGAAGGAGCAGCGGTCAAGGTTTCTGGCAATGCTGACTCTGCCGATTCCGGCATCCTGGACCGGCTTATCCTGTTTTACCTGAATGGGGAGTAATAGAATGATAATGGAAGATTGCCTGAAGGACTTTGTCCACTTTTTGATTGTTGAAAAGGGTCTGTCCCGAAATACGATTTTGTCTTACGAACGCGATTTAAAAAGCTACCTGAAATATTTGAAGAATGTGGAAGGATTAACAGAACTTGAGCCAGTACAGCGCATTCAGATTGTCCACTTCCTTGGACACCTAAAGGAACAGGGGAAGTCTTCAAAAACGATTGCGAGGCATGTCGCCTCGATTCGTGCATTCCACCAATTCCTGCTGCGGGAAAAAACAGTAAGCCATGACCCGACGGTCCACCTTGAAAGCCCCCAGCTTGAGAGGTCTCTTCCGAAAGTATTAAGCCTTCCCGAGGTGGAAGTGCTTTTGGAAGCACCAAAGCTCATCGATCATTATGGATACCGGGACAAGGCGATGCTTGAATTGCTCTATGCAACCGGCATCCGGGTCAGTGAGCTAATCGGACTCAATATGGGCGATGTCCACTTGACAATGGGGTTTGTCCGCTGCATTGGAAAAGGAAACAAAGAGCGAATCATCCCTGTTGGCAAAACGGCAGCAGCTGCACTTGAGGAGTACCTTGAAAAAGGCAGGCCAAAATTCGCAGCCAAACAGCATAAAGATGAAGCCCTGTTCCTGAACCTTCATGGGAAACGGCTCACAAGGCAGGGATTTTGGAAAATATTGAAGCGGCTTACCCAGGAGGCGGGTATCACGAAGGAATTGACCCCTCACACACTAAGGCATTCCTTTGCCACACATCTGCTTGAGAATGGGGCAGACTTGAGGGCCGTGCAGGAAATGCTTGGCCATGCCGACATTTCGACGACGCAAATCTATACCCATGTTACAAAAACAAGACTAAAAGACGTCTATAGCCAATTTCATCCTCGTGCCTGATAGAATAATAGAAGAGGACAAAAAATTGTCATAAAAGCTGCCTTTTATCGGCAGCTTTTCTCTTGTTATTTTATATATAGATAAGTAAAATATAGATGTCAGACTTCTGACGAATGATAGTGGTTACAAGATTAGAAATAGGGAATAAGGGTAAAATACTGGAGAGTTTTTACTGGAAACGCATTCAGTATAGGAGGAGATGTCATGTCGTATACATATAAGCGGGTGTTCCTGGTTGTAATGGACTCGGTTGGAATCGGGGAAGCGCCGGATGCGGCCAAATTTGGCGATACTGGAGCAGATACACTCGGACATATAGCAGAAGAAATGGGCGGCCTGAAGATGCCGAATATGGGCAGTCTGGGCCTGAGCAACATCCGCGAAATTAAAGGTGTGGAAAAAGCGGAAAAGCCGCTTGCATTTTATACAAAGATGAAGGAAGCCTCCAATGGGAAGGATACAATGACGGGGCATTGGGAAATTATGGGCCTTAACATTCAAACTCCCTTTCAGGTTTTTCCCGACGGATTTCCTCCTGAATTAATTTCCGAACTGGAATCCAGGACGGGCAGGAAGGTTATTGGCAACAAGCCGGCGAGCGGTACGGAGATACTGGATGAGCTGGGCGCGCAGCATATGGAAACGGGTGATTTGATTGTTTACACTTCCGCTGATTCCGTTCTTCAGATTGCTGCACATGAAGAAATTATTCCAATCGACGAGCTTTACCGGATATGCAAGATTGCCCGGGAACTGACTCTTGATGAAAAATACATGGTAGGCAGGGTCATCGCCCGCCCGTTCCTTGGGGAACCAGGCAGCTTTAAGCGAACAGCCAACCGCCATGATTACGCCCTGAAGCCTTTTGGTCGCACAGTCATGAATGAATTGAAGGATTCCGGCTATGATGTTATTTCGATTGGAAAGATTTCGGATATCTATGACGGGGAAGGAGTCACTCAATCATTGCGAACCGTTTCCAATATGGATGGGATGGATAAGCTGCTTCAGACCCTGGATATGGACTTTACCGGTCTAAGCTTTTTAAATCTGGTGGATTTCGATGCTTTATTCGGTCACCGCCGCGACCCGATTGGTTATGGGAAGGCTCTGGAGGAATATGACGTCCGCTTGGCTGAAGTGTTAGATAAGCTGGCCGATAACGATCTCCTGATCATTACAGCAGACCATGGAAACGATCCGGTCCATCCCGGAACAGATCATACCCGCGAATATGTTCCTTTGCTGGTTTATTCAAAAGGCATGGCCGAAGGAAGGGAACTGCCAGTCCGGGAGACATTCGCTGATGTTGGTGCGACTGTTGCCGATAATTTTAAAGTCGTCATGCCGGAGCATGGTAAAAGCTTTTTAAACGAATTGAAGTAGAGGTGGAAGAATGGATAAGAACAAAATCAAAAACGCAGCATCATTTTTAAAAGAGAAGTTTGGCGGGCAGCCTCAAATTGGATTGATTTTAGGTTCAGGCTTGGGTGTGCTTGCAGATGAAATTGAGGAACCCGTTAAAATTCCGTACAGCGAGATTCCGGATTTTCCGGTTTCAACTGTCGAAGGCCACGCGGGCCAGCTTGTTTTCGGAAAATTAAGCGGTGTGACCGTTGCTGCCATGCAGGGACGTTTCCACTTTTATGAGGGTTACAGCATGGAAAAGGTAACTTTTCCTGTCCGTGTAATGAAAGAGCTTGGGATTGAAACATTAATCGTTACCAATGCAGCTGGCGGAGTGAATGAGAATTTTGCGCCGGGCGACCTGATGCTTATTTCCGACCATATCAATAATATGGGAACCAATCCGCTGATTGGTCCGAATGACTCCGAGCTGGGACCGCGTTTCCCGGATTTAAGCGAAGCGTATTCCAGGGAACTGAGAAGCAAGGCCAGGGATATTGCCAAGTCCATCAGCATTGAGGTAAGAGAAGGCGTCTATGTCGGGAACCCGGGCCCGGTATACGAAACTCCTGCAGAAATCAAAATGCTTCGTACATTGGGAGGGGACGCAGTCGGAATGTCAACAGTCCCAGAGGTAATTGTGGCAAGACATTCAAGCATGAAGGTGCTGGGCATTTCGTGCATCTCGAATATGGCAGCCGGAATCCTTGATCAGCCGCTTTCCCACGATGAAGTTATTGAAACGACTGAAAAGGTCAAGTCGACTTTTCTTCGTTATGTAAAAGAGCTTGTCAAAGAAATAGGAAATGCCTGAATTCTTCCTAAAAAAACCAAGTGAGCGGTGATAAAAATGAGAATGGTTGATTTGATTGAAAAAAAACGCGATGGCCTCGAGCTGTCCACAGAAGAAATTAACTTTATTATTAAAGGATACACAGATGGATCCATCCCGGATTATCAAGTAAGCGCATTGACAATGGCCATCTTTTTCAAGGGAATGACCGAAAGGGAACGTGCGGATTTAACGATGGCAATGGTGGAATCCGGTGACCAAATCGACCTATCCAAAATTGAGGGAATTAAAGTTGACAAACATTCAACAGGTGGAGTTGGCGATACAACGACCCTTGTGCTTGGTCCGCTGGTTGCGGCCGTAGGTGTTCCTGTTGCCAAGATGTCCGGAAGAGGCCTTGGCCATACAGGCGGAACGGTAGACAAGCTAGAAGCTGTGAATGGATTCCACGTTGAGATTGGGAATGAAGAGTTTATCAGCCTCGTAAACAAAAATAAGGTTGCCGTTATTGGACAGAGCGGCAATTTAACACCTGCCGATAAAAAACTATATGCGCTCCGGGATGTAACAGCAACAGTTGACAGCATTCCGCTGATTGCCAGCTCGATCATGAGCAAGAAAATTGCCGCCGGTGCGGATGCGATTGTTCTCGATGTTAAAACCGGCGCCGGCGCGTTTATGAAAACGCTAGATGACTCCCGCGAGCTGGCGAAGGCCATGGTCAGGATTGGAAACAATGTTGGCCGAAAAACGATGGCCGTCATTTCTGATATGAGCCAGCCGCTTGGATTTGCCATCGGAAATGCCCTTGAAGTGCAGGAGGCGATTGACACCCTGAGAGGCGAAGGTCCTGAAGACCTGACAGAGCTGTGCCTGACACTTGGAAGCCATATGGTGTTCCTGGCTGGAAAGGCAGGCAGCCAAAATGAAGCAAGGGAATTGCTTGAGAAAGCAATCAAGGATGGCACTGCGCTTGAGACATTCAGGATGTTCCTCAGCTCCCAGGGCGGAGATGCGTCTGTGATTGACGATCCGCAAAAATTGCCGAAAGCGGCGCATATTATTGAACTGGAAGCCCGGGAAGATGGGTATGTATCCGAGATTGTCGCTGACGAAATCGGAACGGCAGCGATGCTGCTTGGTGCAGGACGGGCAACAAAAGAATCGGAAATCGACCTTGCTGTCGGGCTTGTCCTGAAGAAGAAGATTGGCGATAAAGTCACCAAGGGAGAATCCTTGCTGACCATCCACAGCAACTTTGAGGATGTGAGTGAAGTCAAGGAACTACTGTACAACAATATCAGGATTTCAAAAGAAAAAGTAAAGGCTCCTGTATTGATCCATGAGGAAATAACTCAATAAACAGATGACCGGCTAAAAAAGCCGGTCTTTTTTTATTTCATTAACTGTATAAAATTGGGTTTGATGGAAAAAATAGACCCTATAAAGATAGGAGGTTTATGGCCATGAAACATAAACGTTTATTCAGTCTGATCATTGTTTCGATATTTTTTGTTTCAATGTTTGCGGGTATCGCGTCAGCCAACGAGGATAGTGTACAGCTAGCTGAAGATGCCAGTTCAGCCATTTTGATTGAGCGGGATACAGGCAAGATTCTTTATGAAAAGAACAGCAATGAACAGCTTCCGCCTGCCAGCATGACAAAAATCATGACAATGGTTTTAATAATGGAAGCTTTGGACAAGGGCACGCTGAAAATGGATGAAAAAATTCGTACAAGCGAATATGCCGCCTCAATGGGTGGGTCACAAATTTTCCTTGAGCCAGGCGAAGAGATGACAGTTGAACAAATGCTCAAAGGGATTGCAATTGGTTCGGCTAACGATGCTTCCGTAGCCATGGCGGAACGCCTGGCAGGGTCGGAGGAAGAGTTCGTCAAACGGATGAATGCGAAAGTGAAAGAACTGGGACTTGAAAACACCCAATTTAAAAATGTGACCGGTCTTCCGACAAAAGACCACTACAGTACAGCTCACGACATGGCGGTTATGGCCAAAGAGCTGCTGAAATATGAAGGCATTACAAAATTTACAGGTCAGTATGAAGATTATCTTCGCGAGGATACAGACAAAAAATTCTGGCTGGTCAACACAAACCGCCTGGTCAGGTTCTATCCTGGAGTTGACGGGCTTAAGACCGGCTTTACCAATGAAGCTAAATATTGTTTGACGGCAACAGCGCAAAAGGATGGAATGCGTGTTGTGGCAGTAGTATTCGGTGCGCCGACATCCAAGTCAAGAAATGCACAGGTTTCGAAGATGCTCGATTATGCATTCAGTCAGTACCAGTCCCACCCAATGTTTAAAAAAGGCCATACCCTCGGGCAGGCACCTGTAAGCAAAGGGAGCGGGAAGAAAGTAAATGTTGTGACATCCGAAAGAATCTCGATCCTGACAAAGAAGGGGGAAAATTTCGATAATATTCAGCAGGAAATTACGCTGAAGAAAAATTTGAAAGCCCCTATCCAAAAAGGAGATCCAATCGGAACACTAAAGCTGATGCAGGATGGCAAACTGCTGGCAGAATCCAAGCTGGTCGCAAATGAAAGCGTTGAAAAGGCGAACTGGTGGCAGCTGTATAAACGTGCGTTCGGAATGTTCTCAAGGGCTGGAGACTAAAAACACTTTGTCGAAAGGGGATAGGTGGCTTCTACTTTTAGCGAATGCCCACTAGTTTTGTCCCAAGGAAGGAATCAGCATGGCGGAGGGCGAATTTGACTCCTTATACCAGATAAGGAGGCAATGGACAAGTGAGTCTTAACATTGGGATGGAAATCAGGAATGACGTCTTATGCATTCGTCTAAGCGGAGAGCTGGATCACCATGCGGCGGATTCCTTGCGCGAACAGGCAACAGAGATGCTGGAAAGTTCAGGCGTCC
>NZ_LAYY01000102.1 GCF_000986785.1 Mesobacillus campisalis
CGACGCTCTTCCGATCTCTCCAATCAAGGAACTCGTGGTAACCAATACGATTGAAATGCCAGCCGAGAAGAAAAGCAACAAAGTCAGCAACCTGTCCGTTGCCCCTTTGCTGGTGGAGGCCATTGACCGCATTCATAATGAAAAAGCCGTCAGTCCGCTGTTTGAATAGGAGAAAGGCAAACTCTTTAATAGATGAGTTTGCCTTTTTCAATATGGCGGGAATGGCAGCCGGAGATTGGTGAAACAATGATAAGAACGCGAAAGGATAAAAGGGGGAGCTTCAACATGGGAGCAGTTGAACGAAATGGATACCGATTTGAACCCGAGTATAGTGTCATTAGTCAGGATGGAGCCGTCCATGTTTATCGAAAAGGAGAATTCCTTGAAGAGCTGAAGTTTTCATTTTCAGGAACATCTCCTGATCCCGGTCAAATTGAACAGGTTATTGACGAATACTGTGAAACGCACGGGATTTAAACTGTGAACAAGAGAGGGAGAGGAACTTGCCATGTCTTTTGATGGTTATATTGGCATAGATTATTCGGGAAGAGGCAGCCCTGTTCAGCGTGTTACTGGCATCCAGGTAGTAAAAATGGATTCCAGAGGGGATTTCGAACGGATCTCCCCTCCTGAAAGCCAGGGCCGAACTTTTAGCTGGTCGCGGAAAGAAGTTTATGAGTATCTTAAACAAAAATTAAAAGGTGCCAATGAAAAATACATTATCGGTATCGACCATTGCTTGTCATTTCCACAGTCCTATTTTAAACAGCATCACCTGCAGAATTGGGACCAGTTTCTCCTTCATTTCCAGTCACTTTGGGATACAAAGTCGGAGCCGGTGAGTGTTTGCCGAAACAGAGTACCCGGCTATCCCGATTCTCATGAACTCCGTTTAACAGAGACATTTACATCGTCCGCCAAAAGCGCCTGGAATTTCGAGCAAATGACCGGGGCCGTCTCCTATTCGACCCATGCAGGGATTCCCTGGGTATTTGAGCTGCGTAAATCGGTGAATGAAAATCTCCATATCTGGCCGTTTGATGGCTGGACGCCAGTTAACGGAGAAAGCATTCTGGCGGAAGTCTACCCGGCCCTCCTGATTCAAAGATACAAGAAGTCTGATCCCCGTTTTCCCCATAATTGGCCACGTGATGCACAGGACGCCTTTGCTATCGCGGCCTGGCTGCAGGAAAGAGATGCGAATGGGACCCTTGGGAAGTATTTTGAACCTGCAACCCTAACGGAAGAAGAGAAAAATTGTGCCCAGCAATTTGAGGGATGGATATTGGGCGTTTGTTAACCTGAACCAATGATCAATTTTTATTAAAGCAGGGTATTATGAGTTAAAGGCTTTTGCTTTCCTAACGTTTTACTGGTTGAATTAGGCTAAATAGGAGGCGATGAAGTGATTAATAAAGAGGATTTTACGGTTGCCTATGCTTCCACAATGACAAAGCCATCCAATCGGGAAGTGGAATACATTAAACAGCATCTGACTGAATTTACTTCTGTCCTGCCTGACCGGGTGTTTGAGCATCATGGTTTTATTGAATGCCACTGCATCGATGAAAGAGCAGACGATTACGAGAATTATGTCCTGCATTGCTGGGAAGTAGGCGTCCCTGCTGAGAACGAACTTGATTCTGCCACCAATCGAATGTTATCCATCCTGCAATGCGGCAATTGCGGAAAATGGGCATTATGTGATTAAAAGGAAAACGGTTTTGAGAGGGAAATTTTAATAAGAACACAATAGTAAAAGTCCAATTCGCAATTGAATTGGACTTTTATTGTTCATTGTTGATTCATCACGCACGCAAGGAGTTCATTGGCGTAGAAATTCCGGTTAAGGTAAATGAAAGGTGTTTAAATAGCAGAAATAGGCGGAGAAATTCCGATTAACTTCTTTATATAGGCACTAAATCTAGGAGTTAGACCCATTTAAACGGAAAAACTCCCCTTATATTACGGGAAATGTTGGTATTTTCCAATGTAAGCGGAATTTTTCCGTTAAT